>CAXSEW010000353.1:0-4995 GCA_964236185.1 uncultured Nakamurella sp.
ACCGTCGACAACGACCGGCTGCTCGACCTGGCGATTGCCCGGGTCTGTGCGTTCACCGCGCATGTCGCGGTCAACGCCCACCACCTGGCCGACCAGATCGTCGACGCCGCAGCAGGTCTCGACCCCACCATCCACGTGTCGGTGGAGCGGGAACTGCTCGGCACCGCCGGCGCCCTGCGGCACCTCCGCTCGTTCGTCGACGGTCGGCCGGTGTTGGTGACCAATGCGGACCTGTGGCTGTCCGATCCCATCGATGGCTTCCTCGATGGGTGGGACGGCACCCGGCCGCGACTGCTGGTGCACGACACCGGGGGGCCGTCCGACTTCGGCACACTGCGGTACATGGGGGTGAGCACGGTGCCGGCCGATATCGCTGCCCGACTGGAGTATTCACCGTCCGGGCTGTATTCGGCGGTGTGGCGCGACGCCTTCGCCGCCGGGACGCTGGAGTTCGTCGAACTGACCGGCCGGTCGTTCGACTGCGGAACTCCGGCGGAGTTCCTGACGGCCAACCTGTCCGCCGGCGACGGCAGCTCGGTGCTCGCCCCCGACGCCCGGGTGCTGGGCCGGGTCGACCGGTCGGTCGTCCTCGCCGGAGCGACGGTCGAGCGCCGCGAACGCCTGGTCTGCGCCATTCGGGACCGATTCGGGCACACCCTGTCCGCCGATCCGGCGCAGGTGCGCATCCAGCGCTGACCGGCGCGCGGGCGTCGGTGCCCGGCGTTCTACATTCCTGGCATGGAATATCGCCTCCTGGGCCGCAGCGGCCTGAAGATCTCGACCCTCACGCTCGGCACCATGACCTTCGGTGGCACGGGCGATTTCGCAGCGGTCGGCAACACTGACCTGACGGCCGCCCGACGGCAGGTGGACATCGCGCTCGACGCCGGCGTCAACCTGATCGACACCGCCGATGCCTACTCGGACGGATTGAGCGAGGAGATGATCGGCGCGGTGCTGGCCGGCCGCCGGGACGCGGCGCTGCTGACCACCAAGGTGCGGTTCCCGATGGGCGGCGGCCCGAACGACGAGGGGCTGTCCCGGCACCACGTCATCTCCGGATGCGAGGCCAGTCTGCGCCGGCTGCGCACCGATCATCTCGACCTCTACCAGCTGCACGAGTGGGACGGGCAGACCCCGCTGGAGGAAACGCTCGCGGCGCTGGACCACCTGGTCAGCGCCGGCAAGGTCCGCTATGTCGGCGTCTCGAACTTCGCCGGGTGGCAGCTGATGAAAACGGTCGGCACGGCCCAGCGCGGATCGTTCCCGCCGATCGTCAGCCAGCAGATCCACTACACGCTGCAGGCCCGGGAGGCCGAGTACGAGCTGGTGCCGGCGGCGGTCGACTCCGGCATCGGCATCCTGGTGTGGAGTCCACTCGCCGGCGGTCTGCTGTCCGGCAAGTACCGCCGCGGGCAGCAGCCGCCGACGGGTGCACGGGACCTGGCCGCCTGGGGCGAACCACCGGTGCGCGATCAGGAGGCGTTGTACGACATCGTGGAGGTGCTGGTCGAGATCGCGACCCGACTGGACGTCTCGCCGGCCGAGGTGGCGCTGGCCTGGACCCTGGGCAGGCCGGGCGTCACGTCCCTGGTGATCGGCGCCCGGACGGACGAGCAGCTGCGGACCAACCTGCGGGCGGTCGATCTCACGCTGACCGGCGAGGACGTCGGCCGGCTGGAGCAGGCCAGCCGGCCGCCGCTGCTCTACCCGTACTGGCACCAGGCAGGCAGCGCCGGTGCGCGCCTGTCCGACGCCGATCTGACCCTGCTGCGGCGCCACCTGTCCTGAACTCGTCGGCGACCTGATGTCCGATGGACACTGGGCACTGGGCACTGGGCACTGGGCACTGGGCACTGGGCACTGGGCACTGGGCGATGGCCGCTGGGCGCCGGGCGCCGGCCGTAGCCTGATTTCATGACTTCGCTCCGGGCGGGCACCGCCCTCACTCTGCAGCAGGCGATGGCGGCCGGCCCGGTGCTGCTGGACGGCGGGCTGGCCACCCTGCTGGAAGCGCGCGGTCACGACCTGAGCTCGTCGATGTGGTCGGCCCGGTTGCTGCTCGACGATCCGGCCGAAATCGTTGCAGCGCATCGGGAGTACTACGCGGCCGGGGCGCAGGTGGCGATCACGTCGTCCTATCAGGCGTCGTTCGAGGGGTTCGCCACGCTGGGCCTGGACCGGGACGGGGCGCAAGCGGCGTTGCGCATGGCGACCTCGTGTGCGCTGGCCGCGCGCGACCAGTTTCACGACGGCGAGAGCCGTTGGGTGGCCGCGTCCATCGGCCCGTACGGCGCAGTGCTCGCCGACGGTTCGGAGTACCGGGGGGAGTACGGCCTGACGGCTGACCAGCTGCGCGACTGGCACCGCCCGCGATTCGACGTGCTCGCCGACTCGGGGGCGGACGTACTGGCCATCGAGACCATTCCGTGCCTCGCGGAGGTGGAGGCGGTGGTGGAGCTGCTCGACGGATCCGGGAGGAGCGCCTGGATCTCGCTGACGGCGCAGGACGGTCGCACCAGGGCCGGCGAGCCGATCGAGGAGGCCTTCGCACTGGCTGCCTCCATCCCGGAGGTGATCGCGGTCGGCGTCAACTGCTGCCCGGCTCCAGAGGTGGCCGCGCTCGCCGCCGCAGCCGCAGCCGTCTCGGGTCTCCCCGTCGTCGTCTACCCCAACAGCGGCGAGGTGTGGGACGCGGCCGCCCGGACCTGGCAGGGTGATGCCAGCTTCCAGCCCTCCGACGTCCGCAGCTGGGCTGCATCCGGGGCCGGGCTGATCGGTGGCTGCTGCCGGGTGGGACCCGCGCAGATCACCGCACTGGCGTCGGCGCTGCGATCCTGAGCTGCGGTCGACGGCGCGCGGAAGCGACCAGCAGGACAGCCAGCGCAGCGACCGCCGACACCTCGGTCAATGCCAGGCCGCGCTCGACCAGGCCCAGCGGAATCACCTGCCACCAGCGCCTTCCGGTCAGCGGCGCGCTGACGACCGCATACACCAGTGGTGAGAACCAGGTCAGGGCAACAACTCCCAGCCAGAATGCACACCGCGCGGAGGCCGGGTGCGCCGCGCCGCCGCGCCGCCTGGCGATGCTGATCACGGCGACCGGCAGCGCGAGAAACGCGACGAGGCTGGCCAATCGGTGCACCTGACCGGTGTTGCTGATGCCGCCGAGCGCCCAGTTGTGCTTGGGGAAGCTGACCAGCGTGAGAAGCCCGGCCGCCCACATCGCGCCGAACAGCGTGCCGACACTCAGCGCCCGGGTCCGGCCGAGCACCGTCAACCCGGTGAAGACCGCGACGGAAGCCGCCACCAGCAGCAGCACCCCGAGGTTGAACGCCCAGGCCGAGCTGGTCAGCGCGTACTCGCTGATCGTTCGGGTGACCGGCGATATCGCGCTGGTCGGCGGTAGCAGGTGCAGCGCGGCGAAGATCAGCACGGTGCCGGCGATGGCGATGAGCGCGCCGATGCCGCACCACCGGACGACCGGGCCGGCAACGCTTCTCGCGCCGTCGGTGGGCAGGTCGAGCGCGCTGGCGGGCAAGGTCCGCGAGGATGGGCCGGTCATCTGATCTCCGTTCGGCCGACTGGGTCGCGTGCGGCATGACTGCCCACGCTACCGACGCCGTCGGTGACCGAGCTGTGAGGAAGGGCCGAGGGAACTGCCAACCACCGGAAATGTGCCCGGCTGGGATCCGGTCGGACCGTTCGTGCCAGATATCCCATGTTGATCCGTGTCAAGCGGCAATCGGCTGAGCGACGGGTTGGTGGTGCTGCCAAGCGGTACTTTCGTCGTATTTTTTCCCCGTTCTGAGGCAGCCGTGCAGCACGCCGACCAGTCGATTGGCCAGCTGCCGCAGCGCTGCGTGATGCCCGATATTCCGGGCTCGCATCGCGTCGTAGTACGCGCGGGCACCAGGTGATGCCTTCATCGAAGACATTGCTTGAAAGTGCAGGGCATCGCCGAGCCTGTTGTTCTTGGCAAACCGGGCCAGGACAACGGCCTTCTTACCCGATGACCGGGTAATCGGGCTTTGCCCGGAGTAGTTCTTGCGGGCGCGGGCATCTGCAAACCGGACGGGGTCGTCTCCGAACTCCCCGAGCACGCGGGCGGCCAGCACTTGACCCAGTCCCGGCTGGCTGAGGTAGATCTCAGCGGCCGGGTGCCGATCAAAATTTTCTGCCACCACCGCCTGAAGCTGCTCGATCTCAGTGTTCAACGCGCTGATCACGCCGACCTGGCCGGATACGATCGCCGCGAACGCCGCTGCCACCGTCCCAGGTTGCTGCAAGTTCGGACGGCGCAACAAGGTCAGCAACGCATCGGCCTTGTCCTCCACGTGATGGCGACGAGCGGCACGCAACGCCGAAACCACCTGGCTGCGGGTCAGCTTCGCGGCCCGCGCGGGCGAAGGTGCGCGCCCTAGCAGGATCAGCGAATCCTTGCCCGCTAGATCGGGGAACGCCTCCACTGCGGCCGGGAAGAACTGCAGCAGAGTTGATCTGAGCCGCAAGATGTGCCTGGTCCGTTCCCAGATGGCCGTCTGATGAGCTCGAGCCAACAGCTTGACCGCCCCGGCGAGTTCGCTGTCGCCAGCGATCTGCCGATGATGGTGGCGATCCACCCGGACGATCTCAGCCAGCACATGTGCATCTCCGGCGTCGCTCTTGGCGCCGGAGGTCGAGTGCCGTTCCCGATATCGGGACGACGACATCGGATTGATCGCATAGACCTGGTATCCGGCCGCCAGCAAGGCCTGTACCCACGGGCCGCGGTCGGTCTCGATCCCGACCACAACCTGGCTGGCCACCTGCTCGGCCGGCAACTCCACCCAGCTTGCAGGGGCGTGCTTGGCCACCAGAGCGTGCAGCTCCGCGATCCCGGTGAGGCCCTCTGGCAGCCTCACTTTCGCCAGCCGCTTTCCGGCGTCGTCCTCGAATTCTATGTCGTGGTGATCCTCCGCCCAGTCATCGCCGATGAACAACATCAATTTTCTG
>CAXSEW010000354.1:0-4978 GCA_964236185.1 uncultured Nakamurella sp.
ACCGGCACGCTGCTGCTGATCACCGCCGACCACGGGATGGTCGACGTGCCCTTCGATCTTCGCGTCGACCTGGCCCAAAGACCCGACCTGCAATCAGGTATCGACGTGCTCGCCGGCGAAGCCCGGTTCGCGCAGGCGTACTGCAGCGATGGCGCGGGACCGGAGGTCGCTGCCCGGTTGGCGGATGCCTTCGGGGACAGGGCCTGGGTGCGCACTCGGGACGATGCCATCGCGGCCGGTTGGTTCGGCCCGGTGGAGCAGCGGGTGGCCGGCCGGATCGGCGATGTGGTGGTGGCCGCCAGGAACGATTTCGCTTTCGTCGACTCCCGCACAACCCCCGACAGCGAGCTGCGGTTGATCGGTCAGCACGGTTCGTTGACCGACGACGAACAGCTGGTGCCGCTGCTGCAGTACATCGTCTGAGTCCCGGCCTGCCCCGACCCGGCCTGCCCCGACCCGGCCTGCCCCGACCCGGCCTGCCCCGACCCGGCAAGGGTTTCCCTGACCTGGCCAGGCCCATGGGCGTTGCCGGGATCGGGTAGACCTTGCCGAGTTGAGACGACCCCCACTCCAAGAGCCCAACGGATGGTCATGCATTCTGCTGTATAGTTTCTTGGACTATGACAAAGACGATCTACCGCGCCGCCGTCGCCGGTGCTAGCGGGTACGCCGGCGGCGAGATCCTCCGGTTGCTGCTCGGCCACCCCAACATGGAGATCGGTGCACTGACAGCCCACTCCAGCGTCGGTGACCGGCTGGCCGAGCACCAGCCGCACCTCTGGCCGCTGGCCGACCGGACCCTGGAGCCGACGACCGTGCAGGCATTGGCCGGGCACGACGTCGTCTTCTTGGCGCTGCCGCACGGCCATTCGCATGATGTCGCCGCGCAGTTGGGGCCCGAGGTCGTGGTCATCGACTGCGGCGCCGACCACCGGTTGGCCGACCCGGCCGCCTGGCAGAAGTTCTACGGCGGAGCACATCCCGGAACCTGGCCCTACGGCATGCCGGAGCTGCCCGGTGGCCGGGCGAACCTCCACGGGGTGACCCGGGTCGCGGTTCCGGGTTGCTATCCGACGGCGGCGTCGCTGGCGTTGGCGCCGGCCCTCGCCGCCGGCCTGGTCGATCCCGCAGTGGTGGTGGTGGCCGCTTCCGGCACGTCCGGTGCCGGTAAGTCACTCAAGCCAAACCTTCTGGCATCGGAGGTGCTCGGCTCCACCTCGGCGTACGGCGTGGGCGGGATCCACCGCCACACCCCCGAGATGATCCAGAACCTCTCGGCGGCAGCCGGTGTCGACGTGACGGTGTCCTTCACGCCGGTGCTGGTGCCGATGTCCCGGGGCATCCTGGCCACCTGCAGTGCGCCGGCGGCGCCGGGCGTCGACGAGGCACAGATCCGCGCCGCCTACGAGAAGGCATACGGCGACGAACCTTTCGTCCACCTGCTGCCCGCCGGGCAATGGCCCACGACGAGCGCCGTGCTGGGCGCGAACACCCTGCTGCTGCAGCTGGCCGTCGACGAGGCCGCGGGCCGACTGGTGGTCGTCGCCGCGGTGGACAATCTCACCAAGGGCACCGGCGGAGCTGCCGTTCAATGCCTCAACCTCGTCCTCGGTCTGCCCGAGGCCACCGGGCTGTCCACCGTCGGGCTGGCGCCGTGACCGCCGCGACCGCCGGGACCGCCGAGACCCCGGCCGCCCGGCAGGGAGTCACTGCGCCGCAGGGGTTCCGGGCTGCCGGCGTCACCGCCGGTCTGAAAGCGTCCGGCCGGCCGGACCTCGCGCTGGTGGTCAACGACGGGCCGCTGCGGGGCGCCGCCGCGGTGTTCACCGGCAACCGGGTCAAGGCCGCACCCGTGCGCTGGTGCGAGCAGATCTTCTCCGGCACCGGGCAGTACGCGCCGGCGATAGCGGCCGTCGTGCTGAACTCCGGCGGCGCCAACGCCTGTACCGGTGCCGCCGGTTACGCCGACACCGTCGCGACCGCCGAACATGTCGGCGCCGCGCTGGGAGTCGGTTCGATCCAGGTGGCGGTGTGTTCCACCGGCCTGATCGGCGAGCGGTTGCCGATGGACCTCATCCGCCGCGGCTCCACGGCCGCGGCGGACGCGCTGGCTGCCGACGGCGGACCCAGTGCCGCGACGGCGATCATGACCACCGACACCGTCCCGAAACAGCTGCAGTTCTCCGCCGGTGGCATCACCGTCGGCGGCATGGCCAAGGGCGCCGGCATGCTGGCGCCGGCCCTGGCCACCATGCTGGTGGTGCTGACCACCGACGCCATCGCCGACAACGCTTCCCTCGACCGAGCCCTGCGCGCGGCCACCCGGGTGTCCTTCGACCGGCTGGACTCCGACGGCGCGATGTCGACCAACGACACGGTGCTGCTGCTGGCGTCCGGCGCTTCGGGTGTCGAGCCGGCGCCGGAGTTGTTGACGGCCCTGGTCACCCGCGCCTGCCAGGACCTGGCGCACCAGTTGCTCGCCGATGCCGAAGGGGCCACCAAGGAGATCTCCATCGAGGTCGTGCACGCCGCGAACGAAGCCGATGCCGTCGAGGTGGGCCGGGCAGTGGCCCGGAACAGTCTGGTGAAGACCGCGTTCTTCGGTGGCGACCCGAACTGGGGGCGGATTCTGGCCGCCGTCGGCACCACCGAGGCTGCCTTCGACCCGGACCAGCTCGATGTCGCCATCAACGGCGTGCAGATCTGCCGGGCGGGCAGCAACGGCGACGACCGCAGCCTGGTGGATCTGACCCCGCGGCAGTGCTCGGTCGTCATCGACCTGCACGCCGGAACCGAGACGGCGACCATCCTGACCAACGACCTGTCCCACGCCTACGTGCACGAGAACTCGGCGTACTCGACATGAGCGCCGCCCAGCTGAGCAGTCCGGCGGGCACCCGACCGCGGAACCTCCAGGATCTCGACGACGCCACCGTCCGGGCAGCGGTGCTCACCGACGCACTGCCGTGGCTGCAGCGGTTCGCCGGCGCGCTGGTCGTGGTGAAGTACGGCGGCCATGCGATGACGGATCCTGCGCTGCAGCAGGCATTCGCGGCGGACATGGTGTTCCTGAAGACGGTCGGGCTCCGTCCGGTGGTCGTGCACGGCGGCGGGCCGCAGATCAGCGCGATGCTCGAGCGCCTCGGTATCCAGGGCGAGTTCAAGGGCGGGTTCCGGGTCACCACGCCGGAGGCGATGGACGTGGTGCGCATGGTGCTGGTCGGGCAGGTCGGCCGGGAACTGGTCGGGTTGATCAATCGGCACGGGCCGATCGCGGTGGGCATGTCCGGGGAGGACGCCGGGCTGTTCACCGCGGAGCGGCGGACGGTGCTCGTGGACGGTGTCGACACCGACATCGGGCTGGTCGGTGACGTCGTCCGGGTGGATGCGACCGCCGTGCTCGATCTGCTGGCCGCCGGGCGCATCCCGGTCATCTCGACGGTGGCACCGGATGTGAACGGTGTCGTGCACAACGTCAATGCCGACACCGCGGCTGCCGCACTGGCTGTCGGTCTGGGCGCGGCGAAACTGGTGGTGCTGACGGACGTCGAGGGCCTGTACGCACATTGGCCCGACAAATCCTCACTGCTGTCGGAGGTGACGGCCTCCGCACTGGAAGAGTTGTTGCCGCAGCTGCAATCCGGCATGGTGCCGAAGATGGAAGGGGCGCTGCGGGCCGTCCGCGGCGGGGTGCCGGCAGCGCACGTGATCGACGGGCGGATACCGCACGCGGTACTGCTGGAAATTGTGACGACGCAGGGAATCGGCACCATGGTGGTGCCCGACGCGGCCAAGGAGCAGCTATGACGACACTCGCCGACGACCGGTCCGCCGCCGGCATGCCTGGGCCGGTCGCGGCCCCTACTGGCGCCCCGACAGGCAACGAGACCGCTGCCCGCCGGTGGACCGGCGCGCTGATGGCCAACTTCGGCGTTCCGAAGGTGGAATTGGTACGCGGTTCGGGGGCAGTGGTCTTCGACGCGGACGGCAAGCAGTACCTGGACCTGCTGGGCGGCATCGCGGTCAACTCGCTGGGCCATGCCCACCCTGCCGTGGTGGCGGCCGTGACCGCGCAGATCTCCACGCTCGGGCACGTCTCCAATTTCTTCACCCACCCCACGGTGCTGGACCTCGCCGAGCAGCTGCTCCGCCTGGTCGGCGCCGAACATGACGGCCGCGCGCTGTTCTGCAACTCCGGGGCAGAGGCGAACGAGGCCGCCTTCAAGATGGCCCGGCTGACCGGTCGCCCCCGCATCATCGCCACCCACGGCGGGTTCCACGGTCGGACCATGGGTGCGCTGGCGCTGACCGGTCAGCCTGGTAAGCGGGCACCGTTCGAACCGATGCCGGCGGGCGTGGAGTTCGTGCCCTACGGCGATGTCGACGCGCTCCGGGCGGTGCTCGGCACCGACGTCGCGGCTGTGTTCCTCGAACCGATCCAGGGCGAGGCCGGCGTCATCCCGGCCCCGGACGGGTATCTGGCGGCGGCGCGGCAGCTCGCCACCGAGTGCGGCGCGCTGCTGGTGCTCGACGAGGTGCAGACCGGAGTCGGCCGCACCGGTGCCTGGTTCGCCCACCAGCGGTCCGGTATCCGCCCCGACATCGTCACGCTGGCAAAGGGTCTCGGTGGGGGATTGCCCATCGGCGCGGTGCTGGGCATCGGCCGGGCCGCCTCGCTGCTGTCGGCGGGTCAGCACGGGTCGACCTTCGCCGGGAACCCGGTCTGCGCGGCCGCTGCGCTCGCAGTGCTGTCAACCATCGAGTCCGACCGGCTGCTGGACCATGTCGACGCCCTCGGCAAGCACATCGCCGGCGCCGTCGAGGATCTGGGACATCCGCTGGTGCACTCCGTCCGCGGCGCCGGCCTGCTGCTGGGCATCGTGCTCCGGGCGCCGTTGGCGGCGCAGGCCGCCGCCGCCGCGATGGACGCCGGGTTCATCGTCAACGCGCCGGGTCCGGATGTGCTGCGACTCGCGCC
>CAXSEW010000355.1:0-4973 GCA_964236185.1 uncultured Nakamurella sp.
CCGGGCGACCGTGCTGCCATCCGGCTGCTTGACCATGTCGAAAGGCAGTCGGTTGGCGAGCACCACCATCGAGGCCTGGCCGGGGTGCCCACCGGCCGATCCGTCCGACGTCGCCTCGACCGACGGGTGCTCGGTGGTTGTCGAATCGGTCAGGCTCACTCGCAACACTTTACGGTCGCGCGAGCGCCCAATTACCGAATGTGACTGCAACTACCCGGCCGGCCGACCCCCCGGATGACGGAAAACTTCAGTGGCCGAACGGATCTGCGTCTTGCCCAGGCATCCAGGTCAGCCCGGGAACGTTCCAGCCGTTGGCTTTCACCACCTTACGAGCCGCCCGGGCGTTCCGGCCGACGAGCCGGTCCAGGTAGAGACGCCCGTCGAGGTGGTCGGTCTCGTGCTGCAGACAGCGAGCGAAGAAGCCCGTGCCCTCCACGGTCACCGGTGCACCGCGGACGTCGACGCCGGTCACCCGGGCCCAGTTCGCTCGTCCGGTCGGGAAGTTCTCACCCGGGACCGATAGGCAACCCTCGTAGTCGTCGTCCGGGTCGGGCATCGTCTCCGGCACGCCGGACGTCTCCAGCACCGGGTTGACCACATGCCCACGACGGCGCATGCCCTCGTCGTCCGGGCAGTCGTAGACGAAGACCCTCCGCCGGTCGCCGATCTGGTTGGCCGCCAGGCCCGCCCCGTTCGCCGCGGTGTTCGTCTCGAACAGGTCCTCGACGAACGCGGCCAGCACGTCGTCGAAGGTGGTCACCGCGACGGTCGGGCGATGCAGTACCGGGTCACCGCAGATCACGATGGGGTGGATGGTCACCGCGCCATGGTAGCCAGGGCGCTTGGCGGCCGGTCGCGAGCGCAACGTTGGCTAGCCTTGGTTCTCCCTCGCCGATGGCCGTGGTTACCTGGGTCACACAGGCGCCTGGTTCGCCGCACAGCCGCCGCCCGCGAGCGTGTTCGGCGGCGAGCGAAGTGGAAATCGGTCCTTCTGCGATACGAAACCCGGGTGTAGCGTTCGCAGCTAGATAGGTCAGCCTTACCAAAGAGGCGGCCGGAATGCGGAGGCTCGAATGCTGGCGACGTTCGTCATCGGCCTGCGTGAGGGTCTCGAGGCCGCGTTGATCGTCGGCATCATCGCCGCGTTCCTGAAGCAGAGCGGCCGCGCCGATGCCCTCCGCCGGATGTGGATCGGCGTCGTCGTCGCTGTTGTCCTGTGCCTGGGTGTCGGTCTCGGCCTGCAGGCGGTGAACTCCACCCTTCCGCAGCGCCAACAGGAGATGCTCGAGTGCGTCGTCGCCGCCATCGCCGTGGTGATGGTCTCCTACATGGTGCTGTGGATGCGCAAGCATTCGCGCAGCCTGAAATCGGATCTGCACGCCGCTGCCGGTGGCGCCTTGGCCAGCGGGTCGGCCACCGCCCTGGTCGTCATGGCTTTCCTGGCCGTCTTCCGTGAAGGCTTCGAAACGGCGGTCTTCCTGCTCGCCGCCTTCCAGTCGGCCGTGTCCCCGGCGCAGGCCGTCGCCGGCGCCGTGCTCGGCGTCGTGCTGGCAGTCGCCCTGGGCTTCCTGATCTATCGCGGCGGCGTGAAGCTGAACCTCGCCAAGTTCTTCCGGATGACCGGTGTGGTGCTGGTGCTGGTCGCGGCCGGCCTGGTGATGAGCACCCTGCGGGCGGCGTACGAGGCCGGCTGGATCGTCGTCGGCCAGCAGCACGCTGTCTCCCTCGACCTCATCGCGCGTCCCGGCACCGTTCAGGAATCACTGCTGACGGGCGTGCTCGGCATCCGGTCCTCGATGCCGGTCATCGAGGTCGTCGCCTATGTCCTCTACCTTCTTCCGATGCTCGCGGTCGTGCTCTGGCCGGCGAAGCGGGCCCTCGCCGGCCGGCGGCTGGCTCGGCTGCTGGCCGCCACAGCCGCCGGTGCAGTGGCGATTGCCGTTGGCCTGTTTGCGTTCTCGCCTGCGGCCGCGACTCCGGCGGCCGCCGCCTCCCTTCGCCTGACTTCGGCGATGCAGACGCCGGCAGCGAACGGTACGCAGGGTATGACGTTCGACGGTGAGATCGTCGAGTCGATGAGGGTGACCCCGACGAAGCTGGAACTGGTCGGGTTCGCGGCGGGCACCTCGGACCTCGACCTGTCCGGCCACACCACCGTTGCCGGAGTGTCAGCCGCGATCTACACCGGCACGCCGATCCAGGTCGTCGTCGACCCGGCGCGATCGGGCGTGCCCACCACCCTGACCTCGGCCCAGGTTGCTGCGCTGGGCAGCGGGCGGCTGCCCATCGGACTGGGCGGGAACGGCAGCACCGGGGCCCTGCGCGCCACGTTCACCGATACCTGGACGCCCCTGGTGACCGTGGACCAGACCACCGGCACCGTGCTCGACCTGAAGCTGACCGGCTCTCGTACGGCAGTGGTCGCCAATGCCACCGGACAGTCGTTCCCGGCCGGCACCGTCGCCACTGCCACCATCGCCGCCACCTCGGCGTCCATCGCGGAACGCAGTGCGGCGGCGGCCGCGATTGCAGACCGGCAAGCCGACCACGAGGTTTTCGGTGAGGTGGTGCCCGCCCTGCTGGGCGTGTTCGCTGCTGTGCTGCTCGCCTTTGCCGTACCGAATCTGCTGCGTAGCGGTCGACGCGGGGCGACCGCGGCCCAGACGCCCACCAGCGTTTCTGCCGCACCGATCCCCGTGGACGACCCGGACGTCGACGGTCACCACGAGCGGCTCACGCCCCTGGCCGCGCGCCGGTCCGACTGACCGCTTCGTCCCGACCACCGACGGCGGATCGGGATCCTGCACGAACCGAACCCATCTCAGGAGTTTCTTCGATGTTCCGCTCGTCTTCCGATCGTCTCCGCCGCGCCACCGCAACCGGTGCCCTGTTGACCGCCGTAGCTCTGGTGGCCGGCGCGTGCGGCTCCGGCTCGGCAGTCCCGGGCGCGGCCGGCGGATCGGCCGCACCCGGCTCGGCAGCGACAGCCTCCAGCAGCGCACCGGTGTCGGCAGCAGCGGGCACGTCCGCGAACGGCGGACCGGTGACTGTGTCGATCAGCATCACCGATGCCAAGGGCTGCACTGCCACCCCGGACACAGTGCCCGCAGGAGCGGTCACCTTCGATGTCAAGAACCTCGACGCCACCGGCATCACCGAGCTGGAACTGGTGTCCGACCAGCGCATCGTCGGCGAACGCGAGAACCTGACGCCCGGATTCGGCAGCACCTTCTCGGTCCGGGTGGACGGCGGTTCCTACCAGATCTACTGCCCGGGCGGCGCTACCGAGCGCACGCCGTTCACCGTGACCGGCAAGGCGGCGGCCGCAGGCAGCGACAACCAGACCGCGCTGCTGCACCAGGCCGCCGTCGACTACGCCACCTACGTCGACAACCAGATCGAGTTCCTGCTACCACCGGTCCAGGCACTGGCCACCGCCATCAAGGCGGGCGATGTCAAGGCAGCTCAGGCCGCGTACGCGAAGGCCCGGCCCTTCTACGAGCGCATCGAGCCGGTGGCCGAGTCCTTCCCGGATCTCGACTCCGCCATCGACCTGCGTGTCGGTGACGTCGATGCCGGCACCGAGTGGACCGGGTTTCACCCGATCGAGAAAGGCCTGTTCCAGGCCAAGTCCACCAAGGGCTTGAATCCACTGGCCGCCAAGCTGCTGGTCGACGTGAAGGATCTCCAGACGAAGGCCAAGGCGCTGTCGGTGGACACCGTTGCCGGCAACGGCAAGGGCTACCAGCCCTTCGAGATCGCCAACGGCGCGTCCGGACTGCTCGACGAGGTGTTGAAGTCGAAGATCACCGGCGAGGAGGAGGCCTACTCCCGCATCGACCTGCTCGACTTCGAGGCGAACGTCGAGGGCTCACTGCAGGCGTTCGCCACCTTGGAGCCGGCGCTCGATGAGATCGATCCGACGCTGGTGCCGAAGATCTCGGCGAAGTTCGAAGCATTGAGCACGGTGCTGGCGACCTACCGCGACGCCAAGGCGGTCGGCGGCTGGAAGGCATACCCGAGCCTGACCGCGGCGGACAAGAAGAAGTTGACCGATGCCCTGCTCGCAGTGCAGGAACCGCTGTCCGCCATCTCGGCGAAGATCACCAAGTAGGCGCGCCACTCATGTCCGACAGCATGTCGCCCTCCGGGCAGTCCGCAGGCGCTCGTCCCGGCGCTGACCACATCACACCAGCCGGCCCCAGCCGCCGTCGATTCTTCGGCGCCGCGGCCGCCACGGCCGCCGTGGCCCTGACGGCCGGCGGAGCTGCGGGCTACGGCATCAAAGCCGCCGGCGAGCAGCAGGCCGGTTCGGCCGAGCCGGCGAAGCCCGGCGGAGCCACCACCACGGACCGTTCGGCGATCACGGTGCCCTTCTACGGCACCCGACAGGCCGGCGTCACCACCGCGCAGCAGGAGCGCCTGATGTTCGCCTCGTTCGACATGACCAGCACCGATCCGCAGGATCTGCAGTTCCTGCTGGGTAGGTGGGCGGCGCTGTCGGCACGGTTCACCGCCGGCCAGACCGTGAGTTCGTCACCGGACAAGCCCGCCCAGCCGCCCTTTGATTCGGGCGAGGCATTGGATTCCGGTCCGTGCTCGTTGACCGTCACCGTCGGGCTCGGCGCCTCGCTGTTCGATGGGCGTTTCGGTTTGGCGAAGAAGATGCCTGCTGCGCTGGAACCGCTGGGCACCATCCCCGGCGACGCCGTCCTGCAACCGGAACTGACCGGCGGCGATCTGTGCGTGCAGGCCTGCGCCGACGATCCGCAGGTGGTGTTCCACGCTGTGCGCAACATGGTGCGCGCCGCCCGGGGCGTGGCCGTGCTGCGGTGGTCACAACTCGGCTTCGGTCGGGCGTCGGCGACCGGCGCCGGACAGACCACCCCGCGCAACCTGTTCGGCTTCAAGGACGGCACCAACAACATCCACGCCGACGACGTCGATGCCACTTCGGACTACGTGTGGGTGGG
>CAXSEW010000356.1:0-4973 GCA_964236185.1 uncultured Nakamurella sp.
GATCTGCTCGGGCGTCCCGACGCAGGCGCCGGAGCCGTACTGCTGGACAGCGGCGGTGGCCCGCTCCGCGCCGATCGACTTGGTGTAGTGGTCGAGGATCCAGGCGCGGCGGTCGTCGATCTCGGCTTGGTTCTCGCCGATCAGCACGTTGTAGTTGGACGAACGGGTGATGGCGCCGAAATCCTTGCCCAGATCACGGCAATGGCCTTCCAGGATCGCTGACTTGCCCGCGAAACCCTCGGGCGTCCCGTCGAAGTTGGTGTACTGGGCGTACTTCGCGGCGATCTTCAGCGTGACCTTCTCGCCCCCGCCGGCGATCCAGGTGGGGATGCCGCCGGACTGCAATGGCAGCGGCCGGACGATCGCGCCGTCGACTTGATAGAACTTGCCGTCCAGCGTTGCGGTTCCTGTCGACCACGCCTGCTGCATGATCTGCACGCCCTCATCGAGCGCGCGCAGCCGATCACCCGCGGAGGGGAATCCGTAGCCGTAGGCGCGCCATTCGTGCTCCTACCAGCCGGCGCCGATGCCCATCTCGGTGCGGCCGCCGGACACGATGTCGACGGTCGCGGCGACCTTCGCCAGGTAGGCGGGATTGCGGTACGCCATGCAGGTGCACATCTGCCCGAGCCGGACGCGCGAGGTCGAGGCGGCGAACGCGGCCATGAGCGTCCAGGCCTCGTGGGTGGCGTCCTGCGTCGGGACCGGCACGGTGTGGAAGTGGTCATAGACCCAGATCGATTCCCATGGCCCGGCGTCGGCCCGCATGGCCAAGGTCGACATCGTGGACCAGTGCTCGGCCGGGTCGATGCCGAACAGATCCATTCGCCAGCCCTGCGGAATGAAGGTGCCAAAACGCAGTCCCTGCTCGGTAGCGGTCATGATCAGCAGGCTACTGCGCGCGCTGACCTCACCGGTAGTTCGTCCGTATGAGATGCCGATGACCTTCTCATCGGCATCCAGGACGCCATCCTCGGGATGGTTGATGCTCCCGTACGCCGATTCGAGTTCTTCCGCCCACTCCATCGGTGCAGGCGTTCGCGCCGCCCATGGGTGATCGACGATTTTCATCCTGGTCGGCCGATATTTGGGCATACGGCACCACCCTTTCGCTCTATCTCGGCATCGCCGCTCCCGTGCAGCTCCGGAAGCTTGCCGAGCTGTCGCTTCCAATCGGCGGTGGAATCTTCGGTCCGCAATCTGACCAAGCAGCACGGCTTCATCGGGAATGTGCTGCGGAGCAGCTCCCACCAGTAGGCGAGGACCGGGTGATCATCGGCCCCAGGCCGGTCATCGGCCGGACATCCTTGACAGCTCAACCAACAAAGTATAGATTTAATTGCGTCAGCAATAAATAATGAGGAGTGACCTCCAGTGGGTCGGTCACTCCACTCCGTCCTGCAATGTGAGTAGGTCATGAAATTCGGGCTCTTCTCGCACTCGTCCACTCTCGAACAGGTCAACGATCACACGGGATTCACCATCGGTAGCCCGGCCCAGGTCATCGACAAGGTGATGGCCAGCCGTGAACGTTTCGGCGATTTTCAATGTCAGCTGTTCGGTCTGGAGCACGGGGGTATGCCCGAGTCGACGGTGCACGAGATGATCGACCTGCTGGGCAGCGAAGTACTCCCGGTGCTGCACCGCGAGTTGCTACCGGCCGCCGGCTGAGGACAGCTGATCCGTCCAGTCATTTGCATCAGCCACCATCCCTTTTCATCACATCAGAACGTGAGGCGCATGATGACCACTTCGACCTTTGCCACCCCAGTATCCGTCGAGAAACTACACACTGTCGCGGAAGCGTTGCAGGCCAACGGGTTCAGCGTCCAGGTGGTGGCCGATGGCCCCGCCGCCAAGCAGGCCGTCCACGACCTGGTCCCCACCGGATCGGAGGTGTTCACCTCGACCTCGGTGACGCTGGACGAGATCGGTGTGAGCGAGAGCCTCAACGGCGCCGAGTACGACTCGGTCCGCAATCGGATGATGCCGATGTATGGGCAGCCGGACAAGAAGAAGTCGATGAAGCAGTTGGCGGGCGCGGCCGATGTGATGGTGGCCAGCGTGCATGCGGTCACCGCGGACGGCAAACTGCTGATCGCATCGGCGAGCGGTAGCCAACTCGGCCTCGATGTCTACGGCGCGGAGCAGGTTGTCTTCGTGGTCGGTTCGCAGAAGATCGTCGACGACCTGGACGCCGGCATCGCCCGGATCGAGCAGCACTGCGTACCGCTGGAGGACGTGCGCGCCAAGGCGGCCTACGGGTTCGGCACCTCGTTCGCCAAACTCCTGGTCCTGAACAAGGAGATGCCGGGCCGGATCACCGTCATCCTCGTCGACCAGGCCCTTGGTTACTGAGCCACCGCGCATCGTCTCAGTGGTCGGCCGACGGACCCGGTCACGACCTGCCGGGCCCGCCGCGGTGGCCGACCTGCCACCGCGGTCGCCGATGGCGACTGTCGCGGGCGTGTCCGTCGATGCTTCGGTGGGCCGCCGGGGGAGACTGCGCATCGTGAGAACTAGATCCCTAAACGCGCTCGAGGAGAAGACCCTGCGGGTGTTCATGCGTCTGCTGATCGTGCTGCCTCGATCCATCGACAACGATATGCAGGAGCGGGCGGGACTCGGTCTCACCAAGTACCTCGTCCTGATGACCTTGTCGGAGTCGCCGGACCGGAGTCTGCGGATGACCGACCTGGCTGGGCGGATCGCGATGTCGGCTTCCCGGATGACCAGGGTGGTGGGCCAACTCGAACTCGATGGGCTGATCGACCGGAGCCTGAACGCGCACGACAAGCGCAGCAGTGTGGCGAGTCTGACCGACGCCGGCTACGAGCGGCTGCAGAACGCCTGGCCGGCGCATCTGGTCGCGGTGCGGAGCTTGATCTTCGACCACGTCGACAAGGCTGATCTACCGCAGCTCCTGCGGATGCTGACCACGGTGCTGCAGGCCGTGGAAGCACAGGGCCAGAGGTGAAGGCGGACCCGTTGGCACTGTGCGACGTACATCGAGCCGCTGTTCACCAACGGGCCTGCCTGGACTAGTTGGACTGGCACCGCCTCTTTCTCCAGCGCCGAACCGGCGCGGTGCGCCTTGTTGCAGGTCGCCTACCTACCTGTAGCGCTCACGAGGAAGTACTGGATGCGGCAATGGCTTCGGCCTGCAGGCCCTCTGGACTGCCCAGATCCGGGAAGAGCTCGAACAGAATTCCGTACGTGGAGACTGCCTGTACGCCGAACGTCCGGAGCCGGTCGTAGGTGACAGTGTCGGCCAGTGTGGTACTGGTACCGCTGGCATCGGCAACCACGATGACGGTGTAGCCGGCAGCGACGGCCGAGGTAGCACTGTGGAACAGGCAGACATCGGTGAGCAAGCCGGCCAGGATGAGCTTCCGACGGCCGGTCTGGGCCACGGCCGCGACGAATGCCGGATCATCGAAGGCGTCGAGTGTTCCGCCGCGGCGCACCCGATTCGCAGAAGCTTTCGGAGCTGCGTCCTGGATGGACTGCAAGGTCGTGCCCAGGTATTCGATGGTTTCCCGGGTGCTGGTCACCACGAGCGGAATCCCGGTCTCCTCACCGAGTCGGGCAAGGGTAGCGGCGTTGCGGGTGACGACGTCGGCGGGCAGGCTGCCGGCCATCGCCAGGACACCTGGTTGGTGATCGACCAGAACGATGGCTGCATCCTGCGGGGTGAAGCCCTGGTAAGTCTCGGACATGGTGGTTCCTTTCGTTGTGGCCGGATCAGGTTGGCCGATTGACCACAATTCATCCGGCCGGGTTTAAGCCGGCGGGTAATGAAATCTTTCCTCGGTCACCGACCGACCGACCGGTACGGTCGGCGTCGGCCATCAGGTGTGACAGTTCGGCGGCTGCTCGCTGGATTCTTCGTGGTAGATCCGTGGCCGCAGCGCCTTTCGACGCGCCCCAGTCGCTGGTCGCCGCGTAGACGGCTGTCGGAGCCGTCACCGCGTGCAGGTAGCTGAAGAGCGGCCGGACCGCGTAGTCCAGTGCCAGCGAGTGGCGTTCGGTTCCCCCGGTGGCCGCGATCAGCACCGGCAGTCCGCGGAGCGAATCGGGATCCAGGATGTCGAGAAATGATTTGAACAACCCGCTGTAGCTGGTGGTGAAGATGGGCGTCACGAAGATCGCGCCGTCGGAGCCGGTCAGTGCATCGATGGCGTCCGCCAGGCTTTCCGGGGCGAAACCGTGCAGCAGATTCGCAGTGATGTCGTCTGCGTGATCGCGCAATTCGATGTTCTGCAGCTCGGCCGGGATTCCCGCCTCAGTCAGCTCCCGCATGGTGGCCTCACCGAGCCGGTCGGCCAGCAGCCGGGTCGAGGACCGTTGGCTCAGTCCGGCAGAGACAACCGTGAGCCGGCGCCGTGCGGCTGAAGTCGCCGACGTCGGGCCGAACGGGTCCACGGTGCTCACGACGAGACCGTCACGGAACCGGAGGCGACCAGTGAGGCGTGCGTCGGTACATCCGGCACCTCGGCCGGGCGGTCGCTGTCCAGCTCCTTGCGGAGCAGCGGGACGATCTCGCCCAGCGCGTCCAACTGTTCGAGGGTCGTCTTGAGCGTCATGGCCGGGACGTTCAACAGGAAAAGTTGGCGGTGGTAGTCGCCGTAGAGGTCCCGCATGCCCGCGTAACGGTCGATGATCTGCTGTGGGCTGCCGACGGTCATCGGTGTTCGCTGGGCGAATTCCTCGACCGTGGTGCCCTGGCCGAACGGTGTCGCAGCGAAGATCGGTCGGAACTCCTCGATGGCGTCCTGGGAATTCGGCCGGATGAAGACGTGTCCACCCAACCCGACGATGGCCTGGGCCGCGGTTCCATGGCCATGGAATTCATAGCGCTCGCGGTAGAAGCGCACCAGCCGCTGAAAATGAGATGGCGGGGTGAAGATGTTGTTGGCGAAGAACCCGTCGCCGTAGTAGGCGGCCTGCTCGGCGATCTCCGGGCTGCGGAT
>CAXSEW010000357.1:0-2053 GCA_964236185.1 uncultured Nakamurella sp.
ACGGCGGCGTTGACATCCACCTCGTGCCGGAGCGAACCTCGGCGATGGACGTTGCCTTCCGCGGCAGCTACGTCGCCATCGGCGCGGCGGCGTTCAACGCCACCGTCGCCGCCGCCCACCACCACCGCAAGGCCACCGTAACCACTTTCCCGGCGGGAGTTGGCCACGGCGCGGTGGTCAGCGTCTCGATCAGCCCGGGCGCCGATCCGGAACTTGCGCAGCTCTACCCCGCGATGGTCCGACGAATCACCAACCGCCACTACGGACGGGCCCGGCCGCTGGACCCGGCGTTGATTTCGACGCTGCGCAGCCAGGCCGCGTCCGTGGGCGTGACCCTGCACTTGGTGACCGACCGTCCTCGCGTCGCGGAGCTTGCTGACCTGCTGGCCTCCTCCGACCGGATCCGCTTCCTGTCGCCGCTGCTGCACAGCCAGATGATGGGCGAGATGCGCTGGCCGGGACCGAACCGCGCGGCCGACGGCATCGACGTTACTTCACTGGGAATGGACGCCGCCGACCTGGCCAAGCTCGAGGTCGCCGCCCGCGCCGACGTCATGGCACAGCTGGCCCGGTGGGGTGACCCGGTCGGGGCCGCCCTCGGCGACAACACCCGCGACCGGGTCAACGCAAGTTCCGCCGTCGCGGTGCTGACCGTCAACAACGACCGTCCGGCCGATTACGTCCGCGGTGGTTTGGCGTTGGAGCACCTTTGGATCCGCGCGGAGCAGCAGAATCTCGCGGTCCACCCGGTGTCCCCGGTCTTCCTGTACGCCCGCACCAGGGAGGAGCTGCTTGAGCTGACCGCACCGTTCGCCGCGGAGCTCGGCGCCCTCCAGCAGCGGTTCGGCGCCGCGGTCGGGCTCGGTTCGTCCGAGGTCCCCATCTTGGTGCTGCGGCTCAGTCACGACGCACCCTCAGCAACGGTGCGCAGTCAGCGATTCGACCGCGACATGGTGTTCCCGAGGGCCCGCGCAGTGCCCCTGACCGATCTGACGAACGGGCGGAAGTTGTGACTGTGAAACTGAACTTAGACGATCTGGTGACCTCGGTGGCGACGGACCTGATGGGCGTCACCTCCGGGGCTCTGCACTCCGCGTCGGAGCACCTGCTGCACCAGCTGGTCGACTACTTCGAGGTCGACCTGAGCTTTCTGCGCCGCAACGACCACGCTTTAGGGGCGACTATTCTCGTCGCCGAGTGGCCGCCGCGTCTGGAAATCCCGATGCCCGACCCGCTCGGGGTCATCCTTTTCGCAACCGCTGATCCGACGTTCGCGTCGCTGGAGACGCTGGATTCGGTGCTGATTGTGCGCCCGACCAGCGACAGCGATGACCAGTACCAGGATCGCGTCCGGCAGGCCTCCGGCGTCCCCAGCGTATCGCTGGCTACGGTGCCCTTACTGACTAGCGAAAATACGTCCGGAACTCTCGGTTTCATCAAATTCGGCGACCGGGCCTGGGAGGCCGAGGAGATCAACGCGCTGCGGGCGGTAGCCGCGCTGCTGGCCCAGCTGCAGGCCCGGGTCGCGGCCGAGGAGCGGCTGCGCTACCTGGCCTACCACGACGAGCTGACCGGTCTGGCGACCCGGCGGGCGCTTTCCGACCACCTCGCCGAGCGGCTTGTTGGCGGCGCTGCCGGCCCAGTGCCAGTGCTTTTCATCGATGTCGACCGTCTCAAGGCGTTGAACAGCTTCCTCGGCCACGCTGCCGGTGACCAATTCCTGGTCACCCTTGCGCATCGGATGAAAAGCGCCGCCCCCGGGCGTCACATGCTTGCCCGTCTGGGCGGGGACGAGTTCGTCGCCGTCATGGACGGACCGGCCGACGAGGCTGCGGCAATCGCCTACGCCGACCTGCTGCGCCTCGTCGCCAACGAGCCCGTTCAGATTGGTGGCGAGGAAATCAGCCGCGCCGTCAGCATCGGCCTAGCTCTGGGCGACCCTGGTGTGTCCAACGTGTCGGAACTGATGAATCAGGCAGACCAAGCGATGCTGCAGGCGAAATCCCGCGGCGGTAACGAGATCGCAGTGTTCACCGCACAGATGCGCCGGCAG
>CAXSEW010000357.1:2063-4971 GCA_964236185.1 uncultured Nakamurella sp.
GCTGCATTTAGTCACCGCGATCCGTACCGGATCGCTGGTCCTGCATTACCAGCCTGAAGTAGACATGATGACCGGCGAGGTGACCGGTATGGAGGCGCTGGTCCGCTGGCCGCACCCTAATCTCGGGCTGCTGCTGCCGGGCGCGTTCATCGACGTCATCGAGACGACCAACTTGGCCGGTGAACTCGGCCGCTGGGTGCTCCAGACGGGCTGCCGGCAGCTGCGCGAATGGCACCTGAAGTTCCCGGTTGGCCCCCCGGTCGGGTTAAGCGTCAACGTCACGCCGGCCGAGCTGATCACCGGTGACCTTGTATCCACAGTGGCGCAGATCCTGGCCCACGCCGACCTCGAGGGCCGACACCTGACGCTGGAGATCACCGAGCAGGCCATCGTCCGCGACACCGAACAGGCGTTGGTCACTCTTCGGGGGCTCAAGGAGATCGGTGTCAAGGTCGCCATCGACGACTTCGGAACCGGCTACAGCTCTTTCGCTCAGCTGAAGTCGCTACCGGTTGACGGACTCAAAATCGACCGCGGATTCGTCCGCGACCTGGGTACCAATGCCGACGACCTAGCCATCGTACGGTCCATCATCGGACTGGCCGGATCCTTCGGCCTCAACACCGTCGCCGAAGGGGTCGAGACCGAACTCGCTGCAGCCACTCTTGTGGCGTTGGGATGTAACCGCGCCCAGGGATTCCTCTACGCCAAGCCGTGCAGCGCCGACGAGATGTACAAGGTCCTTGAGGTAGGGCGTTGCGCAGTCAAGCGGATGCTGTGAACTGGCGAAGGCCCCAATTAGAAGAGCGTAACGAGGCCCAGCCGTGTCGGTCGCCAAAATACTCGACGTAATACTGCTAAGCGGTTTCTGATGGTGTGTTACAAATTTGGTTGACTTTCGCCAAAGCGACACGGCCACGCGCGACCTTCGCCAGGATCTGGTCCGTGGTGGCCGTCCAGGTGAACGTTATCCCCTTCGCGTTGTGCGCAGCCAGATACTCTTCGATCTTTTCGATCAGATCGTCCACAGACCAGAAGGCCCCGCGGCGTAGGGCCTTATCGGTGGGCTCCCGGAACCACCGTTCCACCAGGTTCAGCCACGACGAGGAGGTGGGGATGAAGTGCAGATGAAACTGGGGATGCATGACCAGCCAAGCCTTCACGTCGGCGTGCCTGTGAGTCGCATAGTTGTCCAAGATCAGATGCCTATCCGCGGGTGAAGCTGCACATGGTCGCCAACAACTACGCCACTTACAAATACCCCACCGTCAAGGCACGGCTCGCCCGGAACCCCCGGATCACCATGCACTTTACGCCCACCTCCGGGTCCTGGCTCAATATGGTCGGAATCTTCTTCGGCATCATCACCCGCCAAGCGATCCGCCGCGGAAGAGCGACACACTCTCGGTGATTGCCAACGTCAGCCAGTCCGGGCGGACGGTCCCAGCGGCCAGGACGTCGCTGAGCTGCGCCACGAACGACTTGGACATGACCTGGCGGGCTGACACGTTAACCGACATGCCCAGTTCGGCGCCGCCGGCCTCTTGCCACCGCCGCCGGTCGGTCAAGGCTTGGATCAACCCAGTGTCAGATGTCGCAGATCAGCTCAGACTGCTCGGCTACCGGGATCAACGTCGCCGGATGGATTGCCCCCGCTCGGGATGCGACCACCGCAGCAGCGATTCGAACCCCACGATCTGCCCCGTCGCCGGTGGTCACGATCGGCTGGTAAACGTTGTGCAGCTCACCGCGGGTGACCGCCGGGCGAAATCGCTGAACACCTCCGACGACTGCTGAGCCAACGGGACCATCCGCGCCGGCCGCTCCGCAGCCGCCGCCCAAAAACCAGGATTGGCAACACGGAACGGCGCTACAGTCATAGCCATCCCCGAAGGACAGGCACTACCCCAAAGGGTGGGCGGCACGCCCACCTCGTAAGGCTCCGCGACCCCGCAGGGCGGCGCCACACCGATCCCACACCGGCTGTCAACTCAGCAAAACCAACACTACCCGCGCCGCCAGCCAGGCGCTTGGCCGACGACACGTACCGCGCAACCATCGCCGCATCAACCAGCGCGCACCAGGGTATGTAGGGACAGCATGGTGACCGCTGAACGAGCGAAGAGGTCACACGAGGTTTCACCGCGGTGCGCCGCGGGCAGTGGGAAGTCGACCAATGGAACTCAGTCTTCTAGTCCATCACATCTTCGATAGGAGTCGTCATGTCGGGCGAGAGGGCATCGAAGTTCGCCTCGGCTTTACAGGATCTGGAGAGTGGCGGTGACGTCGACGGTTTTGTTGCGGCGGTGTTCACCGATCAGGTGGAGCTACTGCGCCCGGAGACCGATCAGCAAGTACAAGGAATTGCCGGGGCCCAGCGTTTTTGGAAACAATACCTTTCGCAGTTCATCGACATCTCGTCGCAGTTCGACCGGATCGTCGAAGATGGTGACTTGGGAGTCTTGGAGTGGACCAGCAGCGGACGGCTTGCCGACGGCACCGACATCAGCTACCGCGGCGTCAGCGTGTTGAATTTCGACAGCAACGGGCTCGTCGACCGGTTCTCAACGTACTTCGACACCGCGAAGTTCGCTTCAACAAGGTGAGCCGTATCGATGCCTACGTGAGGAACGCTTCACGTAAGTAAGACGTCGGCCCGCTCGGTATCGATAGCAGCAGGGGTGCAGGTTTCGCCTCGCTAGTGCCGGTACCACTCGCATGTGATAGACCTATTTGGCCGTGGTGGGGGTGGCGCGCAGCCCCCGCTGCCTTCCAGGTGGTGAAGAACCGCTTGTCGGTGGAAAGGTGTCCCACGAGCCTGGGACCCGGTAGGGGCTCATCGCAATCGAAGGTTTAGCCTCAAACTTTCGTGAGACACCCGACCCGGCCTGTGTGCGATAGATCGGTC
>CAXSEW010000358.1:0-4967 GCA_964236185.1 uncultured Nakamurella sp.
GATGGCGTACTACAGATTCCTCGCCTTCAATGCGGCCGGTGGACTGATCTGGGGTGCGGGTTTTGTCCTGCTCGGTTACCTGGCCGGGAACTCCTACGCCACCATCGAGAAGACAGTTGGCCGCAGTGCCGCGCTGATCGTGGCAGCACTGGTAGCGGTGGGTGTCGTGGTCTGGCGGGTTCGCAAGCACCACTCGGAAAAGCTGGCGGCGAAATAACCGCGGCGATCGAACGAGGAGAACGAGGAGAGAGCGAAATGGTCGGCGCCATCATCGCGGCCCTGTCGAGCGCCTTCTGCTTCGCCCTCGCCGCGGCGTTGCAGCACCGTGAGGCGTTGGGCACCGACGCCGGCGGTGTCGCCGACATCCGCCTGCTCTGGCGGCTGTGTCACCGGCCGTTGTGGCTGACCGGGGTCGCAGCCGACCTGGGTTCGATGGCTCTGCACGTGTTCGCGTTGTCGATGGCGTCGTTGGCGTTGGTCCAGCCGCTGGGCGTGACCGGCATCGTGTTCGCGATCCCGTTGGCCGCTCTACTTCGCCGGCAGCGGATCCGCCACCTGGACCTGCTGGCCGCCGGGCTCGTCGTTGCCGGCCTCATCGCGCTGTTGAAATCGCTGCCGACGTCGTCGGTGCCCCGCCTACCAACCGTGGCGTCCATCGTCCTGGCGACCGTGTGCGTGGTCGCGGCGGCGGCCGCGGCTACGACGGCCGCCCATCACCTGCCCGGCCGGCCGCGTGCGCTGTTGCTGGCCGGCGCGGCTGGAACCGCGTTCGGACTCACCGCCGTTCTCGTGCGGACCCTGCTGTTGCTGTCCAGGCTGGCGGGCTCCACCCCGTCGGTCGTCGTCACATCGGTGTGCATCGCCGTGCTGGGGCTGGGCGGATACCTGCTGCTGCAGAGCGCTTACCGGTCTGGCCACTTCGCCGGCAGCCTGGCCACCTCCACGGTGCTGGACCCGGTCGTAGCCGTGGTGGCCGGGCACCTCTTGCTCGGAGAGGTGCTACCGACCGACCCCGCACGTGTCATTGTCATCGGACTTGCCGCTGCCTGCATCGTCACCGGCGTGGCCGCCCTGGTCCGGTCCCCGGCCGCCCTGGCGGTGCTCGCCTCCCCGACACCGCCACCGGATGTCGTCGCTGCACGCGCCGGTCGTGGTTGACGTGCTGGTACTCGATTCCAGGGGCCGGCTGGCTCTACCGGCACCGTTCCACGTCGAAAGGAATCTGCGGTGAGCGATTCAGCGCTGTTCTTGGCTGTCTTCCTGGCCTGCGTGGTGGAGGCGGTGGAGGCGTTGACGATCGTGCTGGCCGCCGGTACTGCGCGGAACTGGAGGTCGGCGATGTTCGGTGTGGCCGGCGGGGTGCTGGTGCTGGCACTGATCGTCGCTGTCCTGGGTCCGGCAGTCTCGGCGATCCCACTTGGCGGTCTACGACTGTTCGTCGGCGCATTGCTGCTGGTGTTCGGGCTGCAATGGCTCCGCAAGGCGATCCTGCGGGCGAGCGGACTCAAGGCGTTGCACGATGAAGCAGCGATCTACCGCCGCGAACTCAGTCAGGCGGAAGCAGCCGCCACCGGGCGGCGGGCGTTCATCCCGGATTGGTATGCCTTCACGCTTTCGTTCAAGGGCGTGGTGCTGGAAGGTTTGGAGGTGGTGTTCATCGCGTTGACCTTCGGCAGCAACCAGCACAACGTCGCCCTGGCCGGGATGGCCGCCGCCGCAGCGGTACTGCTCGTCGCCGGCGTCGGGGTGGCGGTTCGAGCGCCGCTGGCTCGGGTGCCGGAGAACACCATGAAATTTGTTGTGGGAGTGATGCTCACCGCATTCGGAACATTCTGGGGGGCCGAAGGCGCGGGCGCCAGGTGGCCCGGAGCCGACGCCGCCCTACTGGTGCTGATCCCGGCGGTAGCGGTTTTCGCGTTGGCGCTGGTTGCCCTGTTCCGGCGCACCGCCGGCCACCAGCAGCCCGCCATGGGCGCGCCTACCGGGCCAACCCGGTGAAACGGATCAAGGCTTTCGGCGCGTTCTGGTACGACTTCATCATCGGCGACGACTGGCGCGTCGCGGTAGGAGTCGTCCTCGCCCTGGCGCTGACCTATCTCCTCGCCCGTGAAACGGACATCGCTGTCTGGTGGCTGGTCCCGGTCGCGGTCGTTCTCCTGTTACCGGCCAGCATTTACCGCGCCGCGCGCCAGAACCGCTGATGTGGTTCGGACTCGAGGTCGACCTTGGGTCAGGCTCTGTCGCGTCGCCACTATTGCCCGCCGGTCGGGCGCGTCTTGCCGTCGCAGTCGACCCGGGCGTCCCACATCCGGGAAACAAATGCGGTCGGTACGACGGTCGGTTATTGGTGAACGCTTGTTTCGGGCTCTGCGCCGGTTGCTGCTTGTAGTAGCCGGGACATGGCGGCGGCGCTGGTCGAGCCGGGGGCGGGGTGGTACACGGCCAGTAGCAGCCCATCGCTGCCGGGGATGGGGAACTTGTGGCGGCGCAGGGTCAGCGGCCCGACCAGCGGGTGGTCCAGGCGCGCGGGGCCGCCTCCCAGGCTGGCCACGTCGTGACGGGCCCAGAGGCGGCGGAATTCTTCGCTGGCCAGGGATAACTCTCCCACCAACAGCTGGGTCCGGGCGTCGTCGATCTCGACGCCGATCGAGACGCGGAAGGACGCGACAATGGCGCGCCTGGTGCGCTCCTGCTCGCCCCACAGCTGGGCCGCCCGGCCGTCCAGAAACATGGTGCGCAGCCGGTTGGCGCCCACCACGATGCTGGGGTCCAGCGCGGGGGCCAGGGGATTGACAGCGATGATGTCGAAGCGGCGGTCCTCGACGAAGGCGGGGACGTTCAGCGTGGCGAGCAGTTCCTCTATTCCAGCCGGGATGACCGGTCGGGACCCCGCTTTCGTTCGGGTGGTCCGCCGGGCGCCGGTGGGGATGTTGCGCAGGTAGGCCGTTGCGGCATCATCCAGGCGCAGGGCCTGGGCCAGCGCTTCGATGACCTGCCCCGACGGATTCCGGTCCCGACCCTGCTCCAGCCGTAGGTAGTAGTCGCTGCTGATCCCGGCCAGCATGGCCAGCTCTTCCCGGCGCAGGCCCGGGGTTCGGCGCTTGCCGACGACCCGCAGACCCACATCGGCCGGGTCGAGCAACTCGCGCCGGGCCCGCAGGTATTCGCCGAGAGGTCCGGGAGTGGGCATGGTCCAACGGTAGCGCCGCCCGATGCGGGCAAGCTGGCCCCAACAGTCCCAGGATGCGCGGGGCACCCCAGTTTGCGCGGCCGGCCAGCACACTGGGCATCGTGGCCGGGAGCGTCCCGGCGAAAGGCAGGCTCGATCCTCATGGCTGATATCTCCACCTCCCAGGCGAAGGTCGCCGTGGTCACCGGCGGAAGTCGCGGCCTGGGTCGCAGTACCGTGCTGGCGCTGGCCGGCCGCGGTGTCGACTCGGTGTTCACCTATCACTCCAACCGGCAGGAGGCCGACAAGGTCGTCACCGCGGTCGCCGAGCGTGGTAGCAATGCGGTGGCGCTGCAGCTGGATACCGGCGACACGTCGGCTTTCGACGGTTTCGTCTCTTCGCTGCGGCAGGCGCTCGACGAGATCGGTTCGGGCCGGTTCGACTACCTGGTCAACAACGCCGGCACCTCGCACCACGCGCCGATCGAGTCGACGACCGAAGACGATTTCGACGCCCTCTATCGGGTTCACCTCAAGGGTCCGTTCTTCCTGACGCAGAAGCTGCTGCCGCTGATCAACGACGGCGGCCGGATCGTCAACCTCTCCAGCGGGCTGGCCCGGTTCGCGTTTCCGGGTAGCGCCTCCTACGCGTCGATGAAGGGCGCCATCGAGGTGCTGACCAAGTACCTGGCCAAGGAACTGGGCCCCCGTGGTATCACCGCCAACGTGGTGGCGCCGGGAGCGATCGCCACCGACTTCAGCGGCGGTATGGTCCGCGACAACCCGGAGATGAACCAGCAGATCGCCGGCATCACCGCCCTCGGGCGCGTCGGGGAGCCCGACGACATCGGACCGATGATCGCCTCACTGCTCTCCGACGCCAACGGCTGGGTCAACGCCCAACGTATCGAGGTTTCCGGCGGCACCTTGATCTGATGGACGGCTCGCGCCCGATGGCCTGCGCTGCGCTGGAAGCCGACTGCAGCATCCGTATTCCGTATCAGCCCCTTGGCGATGAGGGATTGATCCGCGCGGCTAGGCGTATTCCGGTTCGGACCGGCTGACGTGACAGGATGGCGTCGCACCCCTGGTAGGGGCTGAGCGCTGGTGCAGCACACCGTCATGGTGGCGTTGTCGTGCTCATTACCTGGCGCAGGTCGACGGAGGTCGCGTGCACAAGATCCGATAGGTCGCGTTCAATGGCGAACGCTTTCACAGGGTCGCAGGCGGCTGGGTTCGGGGCCGACGGTGCCGCCGCGCATTGATGTAGCCCTCGACCCGCCCCTGTTCACGCGGAGAAGAAGGAAGAGCCACATGTCCCTGAAAGACTCCGAACGCTCTGACACCCGCGCCGAGCTGGCGGGGAACTTGACTCTGTCCGGGCTCGCGAGTGACGACATCGCCCATGCGCTCGGCTGGCCCGATGGGCGGGTCCGTACAGCGCTCGAGGTAGCGGAGGCGCCTCCTCGTGACGTCTGGCTGGTGCGCGACTTCCTCGACCGAGCAGTCCGCGCCGCCGGCCTGACGCCTTGTGGTTGGTCTTCGCTGACCGAACAGATGCGCTCCGCCGCCGACGCCTGGTTCGGGCTGCTCGACCTCGACGAGGTCCTTGACGGAGCGGCGCGATGACCGCCCCGGTGACCCACACCGTGCTCAGTCCGACACCGGGAGGCAGCTTGAGCTGGCAGGGTGCCGGTACCTTCGGGCTCGAAGGGGGACAATCGCGGTGACGACGGCTGGCTTCTTGTCCTGAAGTCGCCTTCGCGGATATGTGCGCCACTCCGGCTACGTTGACCCG
>CAXSEW010000359.1:0-4960 GCA_964236185.1 uncultured Nakamurella sp.
ACTCCGGCGGCTCCTGGGACAACGCCAAGAAGCTGGTCGAGGACGGCAACTACGGCGGCAAGGGCTCGCCGGCGCACGAGGCGACCGTTATCGGCGACACCGTCGGCGACCCGTTCAAGGACACGGCCGGCCCCGCGATCAACCCGCTGATCAAGGTGATGAACCTGGTGTCGGTGCTGATTGCGCCGGCCATCGTGTCGCTCAGCATCGGCGACAGCCAGAACACCTTCCTGCGCATCGTCATCGCGCTGGTGGCCGTGGCGATCATCGTCGTCGCCGTGATCGTCTCCAAGCGGCGCGCATCGGTGCTGCAGGACTGATCGGACTGGTCGAGCCGTCGTCCATGGGTATCGAGCACCCAGCGGGTCGTCACCTCTCCGGTGGCGGCCCGCGCCCGTGCCGGCCTCCGGAAAGAAGAGCCGGTGAACTACAGGTCACCATGCGATCTCGTCTGCAGTGAAACCGATCGCGACCGGAGTACGTCTTGTTAACGTGCGTCCGTACGTTCACTGCCTGTGAGCGGACGGGTTGACCACTACTGATGAACAACCCAGATCTGCTGCCGGCACCCACTGCGCCGGGGTACAAGAAGGAGCCCGAATGAAGCGCACCACCCTGATGGCAGGCCTGACCGGAGCCGCCGTCCTGCTCGCCGGCTGCAGTTCGACCAGTGGCACGGCCGCGCCCGCGACGTCATCATCGTCCAGCGCAGCCGCCACCTCGTCGAGTTCGATGTCCTCCAGTTCGATGTCCTCGAGTTCGATGTCCTCGAGTTCGATGTCCTCCAGCATGGCGCCGTCCAGCTCGATGTCGTCCAGCGAGGCGCCGGTCAGTTCGATGTCGTCCAGTTCGGTGTCCTCGAGCGAGGCGCCGTCGAGCAGTGCCGAGTCCTCCAGCTCCGACACAGCGGCCAGCTCGGCCAGTTCGTCGAAGGCCCCGACCACCGTCGGTGACACTTCGGGCGGTCTGGATGTGAAGAGCGCCGCGTGGTTCAGCGCATTCTGCGGCGGCTTGCAGCCGGTCGCCGACATCGCCAAGGATGCCGGCGGCATCAGTGGATCCGATCAGACCGCAGCCCAGAAGGCACTGGTGAACCTGTACAGCAAGATCGGTTCCTCGTTCACCAGCACCGCCGGAAAGCTGAAGGCGCTGCCGGCTCCGACCTTCTCCGGCGGCGAGGCGTTCGCCACCAAGGTGGTTGCCGCTCTGGGTACATCGGGTCCCACGTTCAGTGCCGACGCGAAGAAGCTCGCTGCTATCAACGTCAAGAAGAATCCCGCGGCCTTCACCAAGGCTCTCGAGGGTGTATCGAAGAATCTCGGCACGGCCACCGGGCCGCTGAACGACCTCAACTCGCTGAAGCTGACGCCGCAGACCCAGGCGGCCTACGAGAAGCTCCCGGCGTGCGCCAAGTTGAAGGCCGGCGCAACCGGCTGATCCGAGCTCTCGCAGCACGCGCATCGGCCGGTGCCAATTCAGCAGTGATGGCACCGGCCGCACGTAGGAGGTCGGCTACCGTCACGACCAGCCCTGATGCCCGGCCCCAGTGCCGCCCTCGACGCCTGAGAAGGAGCATGAATGAAGCGCAACCGCTTGATGGCAGCTGTCACCGGAGCCGCCGTGCTGCTGGCCGGCTGCAGCTCGACGAGCGGGACCGCCGCGTCCGCGACGCCCTCCACGTCCAACGCGGCCGCCACCTCGTCGAGCTCGATGTCCTCGAGTTCGATGTCCTCGAGCATGGCGCCGGCCAGCTCGATGTCCTCCAGCATGGCGCCGGTCAGCTCGATGGCGTCGAGCGAGGAGCCCACCAGTAGCCCGGAGCAGTCCGCCAGTTCGAGTGGAACGGCAAGCTCATCAGTGTCCGTTGCCTCCTCCGAGGACACCGGCAGCTCGACGTCGACACCGCCCACCACCACCGTCGGCAACCAGAAAGCAGGTCTCGACGAGACGAGCACGAAGTGGTTCGACGCCTTCTGCACCGGCGTCGCCCCGGTCGTCACCGGCGGGAAGGAGCTCACCAAGATGAGCAGCTCGTCCTCTGCTGCCACTCAGAAGAAGACGCTCGAGTTGTTCGAAACGCTGGGCACCTCGTTGACGAAGACGTCAGACACACTCAAGGGCCTGCCCGCGCCGACCTTCAGCGGAGGAGATGCGTTCGCCGCCAAGGTGGTCAAGGCCTTCGGCACGGCCGGGCCGGCGTTGAGCGCAGCCGCCAAGAAGATCGCCGCGAGTCCGTCGACGCCGGACGCGTCCGCGATGAGTTCGCTGACCGAATCGCTGGAGAAGGCTACTGCGCCTCTCAATGATCTCGGTTCGCTGAAATTGACCGCCGCCACCCAGGCGGACTTCTTGAAGATTCCGTCCTGCGCTGCGGTGCAGAAGGCTGCTACCGGCTGACGGCCAGCGCTCATCAGGTACCGCCCGCTACGGTGAGGGCCCATGTCGCAGCTCTCCTTGTTCTCCGCCGATCTGACGCCGCCGCGCGTGGAGGACCTGGGTGGGGTGCTGGCGGCGCACGGCCAGATCACCCGCAGTGCCAACGGATCGCGGTTGTCCATCCTGCTCGCCGACGAGTGGCGGGCGAAGGCGCTGTTGCGGGAGTTGCGGGTCCGCGACGTCCAGGGTGAGCAGCTGCCGGCCGCGCAGGCGTTTCCCGGCGGACTCGGCGACGTTCCCGACGGTTCGCTGCTGACCGAGCGTGGCCCGCTGACCGGGGTGCTGCTGCGCACCAGCTGGACGACCACCCTGGACCTGCTGGCCGCCGACTGGACCGGGGGCGCGGTCAAGTCGGCGCCCCCGAACCTGGTTGCCGGCGCCGGTCTGCTCCGGTGCTGGACGATCGCCGGTGGTCGGCGCGACGAGTCCGGTTTCGTCCTGGGCCTCGACCGCCACGCGCCGGACACCTACGAGCCGCTGGGGTCCGCCTGCGCCCGGGCCGGCATCGCCGCCACGTTGATCGGCGCCCGGGGCGGCGGCCCGGGCCTGCGCATCGTCGGTCACCGGCGGTCCATGCGGCTGGCCGAGCTGCTCGGTACTCGACCGCCCGAGGCACCGGCCGACGCATTCCCACAGCCCGAACGCTGACCGGCGCCGGGGCATCGTCCGAAGCCCGGTTGTCGTTGCTCCTCGGTAGGTTCCGTGGAGCGACGGGGGTAGCGACAGCAACCGCGACCCGATACCCGCGTCACGCCAGTGGTGGCTTCCCGCTATCGGACTTGACGTTCCATGGCATCCTGCAGTCCGACGCTCGGTTTTCTCGCTAGGAGCCCGCCGGGGTCACCCAGTGGTGGCCGTCGAGAGACTGCGAAGCAGGCGCCGCGCCAGAGAGAAAGAAAAGTGAAGCAGCATGGCCACACGTAGAGCCGCCACCCATACCGGTGTCCGCCTCGTCGTCGTCGAGTCCCCGGCGAAGGCGAAGACCATCTCGCAGTACCTCGGTGAGGGCTACATCGTCGAGTCGTCGGTCGGCCACATCCGCGACCTGCCGCGCAACGCCGCCGACGTGCCCGCCAAGTACAAGGGCGAGCCGTGGGCACGTCTGGGTGTCAACACCGAGAACAACTTCGAGCCGATCTACGTCGTCTCCCCGGAGAAGCGGGCCCAGGTCGCCAAGTTGAAGTCGCTGCTGGCCGGCGCCGACGAGCTCTACCTGGCCACGGACGAGGATCGCGAGGGCGAGGCCATCGCCTGGCACCTGCTGGACACGCTCAAGCCCAAGGTCCCGGTCAAGCGAATGGTCTTCCACGAGATCACCCCGGCGGCCATCCAGGCCGCGGCGGCCAACCCGCGGGAGCTGGACGACCACCTGGTCGACGCGCAGGAGACCCGTCGCATCCTGGACCGGCTCTACGGCTACGAGGTCTCCCCGGTGCTGTGGAAGAAGGTCGGCTCCAACCTGTCCGCCGGCCGCGTGCAGTCCGTCGCGACGCGGATCATCGTGCAGCGGGAGCGGGCGCGGATGGCCTTCCGGTCCGGCACCTACTGGGGCATCGACGCGGTACTCGAGCCGACCGGCGATCACACCAAGTTCACCGCCGCCCTCAACTCCATCGACGGCCGTCGGCTGGCCGCCGGGCGCGACTTCGACGAGAACACCGGGCAGATCAAAGCAGGCTCGGACGTGCTGCTGCTCGACGAGGACGGCGCGCACACTGTCGCAGCGGCCCTGACCGGCGGCACCGCGGTGGTCCGCTCCGTCGAGGAGAAGCCCTACACGCGGCGGCCCTACCCCCCGTTCATGACATCGACGCTGCAGCAGGAGGCCGGCCGCAAGCTCGGCTTCTCCTCCGAGCGCACGATGCGGACCGCGCAGCGGCTGTACGAAGCCGGCTACATCACCTACATGCGGACCGACTCGACCACGCTCGGGCAGACTGCGCTGGACGCGGCCCGCAACCAGGCGCGCGAGCTGTACGGCCCCGAGTACGTGCCGCCGGCACCGCGGCAATACACCCGCAAGGTCAAGAACGCCCAAGAGGCACACGAGGCGATCCGGCCCGCCGGCGAGAACTTCCGCACCCCCGGCCAGGTCGCCAGCGGCATGGGGGCCGACGAGTTCCGGCTCTACGAGCTGATCTGGCAGCGCACCATCGCCTCGCAGATGGTCGACGCCAGAGGGCTCACCCTGTCGCTGCGGATCACCGCTCCGCTGGCCGGCGAATCGGCGTTCGGCAGTGAGGCCCTGTTCACCGCCTCCGGCCGGACGATCACCTTCCCGGGCTTCCTGCGGGCCTACGTCGAGACCGTCGACGCCGAGGCCGGCGGCGAGGCCGACGACGCCGAGCGGCGGCTGCCCAACCTCAAGGTCGACGAGCGGCTGCACATCAACCAGCTCACCCCGGGCGGCCACTCCACGACGCCGCCGGCCCGTTACACCGAGCCGTCGCTGATCAAGGCGCTGGAAGATCTGGGCATCGGCCGGCCGTCCACCTACACCTCGATCATCCGCACCATCACCGAG
>CAXSEW010000360.1:0-4949 GCA_964236185.1 uncultured Nakamurella sp.
GGGCGGACCATCAGCATCGCGTCCAACGGCACCGAGTCGACGCCGGCCGCATACCCGCGCATCGCCGCGTCGAGTCTGGGCCTGCTGACCGAGCCGGCGGCTGACAACGCAGACGCGCTGGCGCAACGGGTCAGCGCAGATCAACTGCCAACGCTCACGGCCGCCGGCAGTGCGGCGAGACTGACCGGCACCGGTCCGGTGGTGATCGCCGCAACGGCCGACATCCAGGCGATCAACACCCTCGCGTACCTGGTTTCGACCGGCCGCCTGAAGCGGGGCAGCACGCTCGGCACGCTGACCGATTCCTCGGCGCTGGCGTCGAACGCAGTGTCCGGCGCCCGGTGGTGGGCGCAGGAGAACGGGATCAGCATCGTGTCGCGGGCTGCCGGCGGTTCGGCCACCGCCGCCTGGCCGGGGGTGAACGCCGTCCTGGTGATGGCCGATGCCACCGCCGTCCAGGCCACCCTCGATGCCACCGCTGCGCCGGTGCAGGTGGTCACCGGCATCGACGACTACGCCGGGGTGACCCGCCCGGGCGGCCGGCTTCTCGTCGGCCTACCCGCGCCGGCGTACGGCTCGGACAACCCCGGTGCGGCCGCGGTGGCCAGGGCCTTCGTCGCCGCCGGTCGGACGAATCCGGGGCCCGAGCTGATGTCGGGCTACGGCGTGGCCGCGTCCTGGGGCCGGCTGCTGACCCGGGCCTGCACCCAACGCGCGCTCACCCGGGCCGGGATCCGGAGCGCCATGACCACCGTCGGCCCGGCGTCGGTGGACTCGCTGTTCGGGCCGTCGGACCCGGCGCTGGTGGTCCGCTCGAAGCTACCTGCCACCCGGGTGTCGTCGGTGGCCCTCGCGGACCCGACCGCACCGGCGGGTCTTCGGCCGTTGATCTGGTTGCAGGCGGCGGCGGGCATCGCCGACTACGTGCCGGTCAAGTAGGGCCCGACGCGCCGACGTCGCCGGATGCTCAGCTCCGGCCGACCCGCAGCGCGTTGCCGGTCGACCGCGCCGCCCGCCAGGCCTCCGCCACCGGTAGCAGCGTCAGCGCGGCGAGCACGAAGAAGGCGATGCGGTAGGGCGCAACCGGAAGCTCCAGGCCGGTCCACCGGCCGATCGGGTCACCGGCCCGCAACGCCACCGCGCCGACCGCGACGCCGAACCCGATCGCCACCTGCTGCACCGTGGAGGACAGCGTGTTCGCCGCCGGCAGGTCGTCGGGCGGGATGTCGGCGAACGCGAGCGTGTTGTAGGCGGTGAATCCGACGGACCTGGCCATGCCGCCGAACACCAGGAGCGCGCAGGTCACCGCGAGAGGTGTTTCCGTAGTCAGCAGTCCGTTGCCGATCATGCTGAGTACCGCCCCGGCTGTCGCGCCGAGCATCACCGCGCGGAAGCCGAACCGCATCAGCAGCGGCGTGGTGGCCGGCTTGATCGCGAGGTTGCCGATGAAGACGAACAGCACGACCACGCCGGACTTCAGCGGTGTCCAGCCGAACGCGTCCTGGAACATCAGCGGCAGCAGGAACGGCACCGCGTTCACCGTCACCCGGAAGAACGACCCACCGCGGTGCGAGATCAGGAAAGTTGTCACCGACAGGATGCCCAGCTGCAGCAGCGGATGCCGGGTGCGCAGCAGGTGCAGCACCGCCGCCGCTATGAGCGCCGATGCCACCACCCCGAGTGCGGCGGCCGGGAGCCAGGCGACCTTCACTCCGGCCAGCACGTCGGCCAGCACCACCAGCGCTGCGACAGCAGTGCAGGTCAACGCCAGCCCGACCCAGTCCAGCGCCGGCGGCGGCTGCTGCTCGACGTTGCGCACCAGACGGAACGCGACGGCGAAGGCGATCACCCCGAGCGGCAGGTTCACCAGGAAGATCCAGTGCCAGCTGAGGTAGGTGGTGAACAGGCCGCCGAGCAGCGGCGCGATCACCGGCGCGGCCAGTGCCGGCCAGGTGAGCAGGGCGATGGCCCGGATGACGTCGGACTTCGCGGTGCCGCGCAGCACCGCCAGCCGGCCGACCGGCACCATCATCGCCCCGCCGATACCCTGCAATACCCGGAAACCGGTCAGCTCCACCACATTCGTGCTGGCGGCGCAGAGCACGGACGCACCGGTGAACACCACGATCGCCGACAGGAAGATGCGGCGCACGCCCCAGCGCTGGGTGACCCAGCCGCTCAGCGGGATCAGCACGGCCAGCGTGAGCAGGTAGGCGGTGATGGTGATGCCGATGTCGCCGGAGGACACGTGCAGTGACCGGGCCATGCTCGGCGCGGCGGTGGCCACGATGGTGCCATCGAGGTTCTCCATGAAGAACGTGCCGGCCACCAGCAGCGCGATGCTTCGTTGCCGGCGGTCCATCACGCCGCCGATTGTTTCAAACGATTCGACTCGGAACCGCGAACCGGGCGTCAGCCGGTGAACGTCACGTACAGCAGGTAGAGGTTCAGCGAGATGATCATGGCGACCACCACCGATGCGACGCACGTGGTCAGCCTCTTGTTGACGAACGCGCCCATCACGTCCCGCCGGCGGGTCAGCAGCACCAGCGGCGTCAGCGCGAACGGGATGCCGAACGAGAGCACCACCTGGGAGACGACCAGGCTCGACGTGGTGTCCAATCCCAGCGCCAGCACGGTCAGCGCGGGCAGCATGGTCAGCGAGCGCCGGAGGAACAGCGGAATCCGCTTCCGGATGAAACCCTGCATGACGACCTGGCCGGCGTAGGTGCCGACACTGGACGACGACAGCCCGGAGGCGAGCAGCGCGATGGCGAAGGCCAGCGCCGCGCCGCCGCTGACGTACTGGCCCAGCCCCGCGTGCGCCGCCTCGATCGACCCGACGTCGGTGCGCCCGTCCCGGTGGAAGAGGTTGGCCGCGATCAGCAGCATGCTGAGGTTGATCAACCCGGCGATGCCGAGCGCGACGAAGACATCGGTACGGGCGAACCGGAGCAGCGTGCGGCGCTCCCGGTCGTTCACCGGTTTCACCCGGCTCTTGGTCAGCGAGGAGTGCAGATACACGACGTGCGGCATCACGGTGGCGCCGACGATGCCCGCTGCCAGCAGCACGCTGCCGGGGCCCTGCAGATGCGGGACCAGGCCGGCCACCGCCGCCGACGGGGACGCGCCCACCAGCATCAGGTCGTAGAGGAATCCGAGCAGCACCAGCGCGAGCAGGGCGATGATCGCCAACTCGAACCGGCGGTAGCCACGCTGTTCGAGGGCGAGGATGACGAAAGCGACCACCGCCGTGATCAGCCCGGCGGGGAGTAGCGGTACCCCGAACAGCAGATTCAGCCCGACGGCGGCGCCGACGAACTCGGCAAGGTCGGTCGCCATCGCAATCAGCTCGGCCTGGATCCACAGGCCCACGGAGACCCGCCTGGAGAAGTGCTCGCGGCAGAGTTCCGGGAGGTCCTTGCCGGTGACGACGCCGATCTTGGCCGACAGGAACTGCACCAGCATGGCGATCGCGTTCGCCAGCACGATGACCCACACCAGCAGGTAGCCGTATTGCGCGCCGGCGCTGAAGTTGGTCGCGAAGTTGCCCGGATCGATATAGGCGACAGCAGCGACGAACGCCGGCCCGAACAGCGCAGCGGTGCCCTTCGTACGTCCACGGGCACGGATCAGGGCCAGCGCGCTCGGCACCTCGTCGACCAGCACCGCCCGGTCGTGCTCGATCCCCATCCGGTCTCCGATGCAAAGAGTTCGGTCAGCCGAACTTTCATGTTGAACAAGCCGAAGATAGCCTCTGCCAGCCATTCGGCACGAGCGGGGCACCGGCTCGGTCCTGGGCGCAAGTTTCCCGGCATCACTCGCGTTAATCTGGCGCGACCATGGCTGACCAGGGAACGCAGTCGCAAACGACGCAGGACTACCTCAAGGCGATCTACTCACTGGGCGAGCGGACCGACGACCCGGTGACCACCTCACGCCTCTCCGAGCGGCTCGGCCTGTCCGCGTCATCGGTGTCGGGCATGCTGCGCAGACTGGCGACCCAGGGCTTGATCGACCACCGGCCCTACGGCGAGATCACGCTGACCGACAGCGGGTTGATCGGCGCGCTGCGGGTGGTCCGCCGTCATCGGCTGGTGGAGATGTTCCTGGTGGCGCAGCTCGGTTACGGCTGGGACGAGGTACACGACGAGGCCGAGGACCTCGAGCACGCCATGTCCGATCAGCTGGTGGAACGGATCGACGTCGCGCTGGGGCGGCCGCGCTTCGACCCGCACGGTGACCCGATCCCGACCGTCGGCGGTGAGCTGCCCACCGTGGACGCCCGCCGCCTGCCGACGTTGGCGCCCGGCGAGACCGGGGTGCTGGTGCGGGTCGACGACCACGACCCGGAGGTACTTCGTCACCTCACCCAGGCCGGCATCGCGCTGGGACAGCGGATCGAGCTGCTGCAGCAACTGCCGTTCGACGGCCCGTTCGTGCTGCGCACCGACGACGGACACACCCATCACTTCGCCCCGCTGCTGGCCGGCGCGCTCTGGATGCAATAGCCGCCACGGCGAGAGTGCGGTCACCGGTCGCGCGACCGGTCAGGGCACACTCGCGGTCGGACCGGGCGACATCGAGCACGCCGCCCGGACCGTTGCCGTCCGCGACCGCCCGGCCGATCGCCTGGTTGCCCAGCTGCGCGACGACCAAGGAGGGCTCGGTGCGGTCCGCTGGTCGAGGGCGGGTCGACGACGTGTTCAACAGCTGTTCGGTGCCCGTTGCACAGTGCTCAGATCGAACCGCCGCGGATGGCCTCCGAGCACAGCTCCCGCACGACCGGATCGGTGTCCTGGCGGGCGAACAGGCCGGTCGACCCCGCGGCCAGATTGGCCAGCAGCGAGCGCGTCCGCGACACCGCATACCGCACTCCCCTGTCACTGACCAGATGAGTGCCGTTCTCGCGCCAGCCCAGACTGGTCATGGCGTCGGCGATGGCGCCG
>CAXSEW010000361.1:0-4940 GCA_964236185.1 uncultured Nakamurella sp.
GGTCCGACGTCACCGAACGGCAGGCCGAACTCGAACTTGGTGTCCGCCAGGATGATGCCGCGGGTAGCAGCGTGCTCGGCCGCCCTCGCATAGACCCCCAGCGTGACCGATCGGAGGCGCTCCGCCAGCTCGTCGCCGTAGAGCTGTTGGACGGTCGGAAACGAGACGTTCTCGTCGTGCTCGCCCAGCTCGGCCTTCGTTGCCGGGGTGAAGATCGGCGACGGAAGTGGGGACGACTCGTCCAGGCCGGCCGGCAGCTCGACGCCGCACACGCCGCCGGTCCGCCGGTAGTCGGCCAGCCCGGAGCCGGTCAGGTAACCGCGGGCCACGCATTCCACGGGCACCATGTCCAGCCGGCGGACCAGCAGCGCCCGCCCGGCCACCTCGGCCGGGATCCGAGGATCCTCCACGGCCACCACGTGGTTGGGCACCACGTCGGCGAGCAGCTCGAACCAGAACAAGCTCATCGCGGTGAGGATGCGGCCCTTGTCCGGAATCGCGGTCGGCAACACGTGGTCATACGCGCTGATCCGATCGCTGGCGACCATCAGCAGCAGCTCGTCGTCGACCTGGTAGAGGTCGCGGACCTTGCCGGACGTCAGATGCGGGTAGTCGCTCAGTTGTGCCACGTCCAGCAGCGTATCGGCCGATCAGCTCCCGCCATTGGCGCCGGCCGGGTCCAGACCGCGGCGGCGGAGCAGCGCTCCGAGGTCGGCGTCCCGGCCGCGCACCGCCCGGAAGGCGGCCAGCGAATCCATCGACCCACCGACGGACAGCAACTCGGATCGGAACACGTCCCCAGCGGTCCGGCTCATGCCGCCGTTCTCCTTGAACCACTCCACCGTGTCGGCGTCCAGCACCTGCGACCAGATGTAGGAGTAGTAGCCGGCCGAATAGCCGCCGGCGAAGATGTGCTGGAAGTAGGTCGTCCGGTACCGCGGCGGGATCAGCGGCATCGCCATCCCGGCGGCCTCGAGTGCGGCCTGCTCGAACTCGGCGGCGTCGGTGATTTCCGTACCGGGCGCGATCCGGTGCCACGCCTGGTCCAGCAGGGTCGCCGCGAGGTACTCGAGGTTGCCGAACCCCTGGCCCCACAGTTGCGCGTCCTGGATAGCCTGCACGGTTTCGGCCGGCAGTTGCTCGCCGGTCTCCACGTGCACGGCGTAGTTCGCCAGCACTTCCGGCCACAGCGACCACATCTCGTTGACCTGGCTGGGGAACTCGACGAAGTCACGCGGCACGCTGGTGCCGGACAGCCGCGGATAGGTGACGTCGGAGAACAGCCCGTGCAGCGCGTGGCCGAACTCGTGGAACAGCGTGTCCACCTCGTCCAGCGTCAGCAACGCCGGTGACCCCGGACTCGGCCGCGGCACGTTGAGATTGTTGACGACCACCGGCTTCTCGTCGAGCAACGCGGACTGCTCGACGAACGAATTCATCCAGGCGCCGCCGCGCTTGCCCTCGCGGGCGAAGTAGTCGCCGAGGTACAGGCCGATAGCGCTGCCGTCGGCGTCCCGGACCTCCCAGATCCGGACGTCGGGATGGTAGCCGGTCAGGTCGTCCCGAAGATGGAACGTGATGCCGTAGACCTGACCGGCGGCGAAGAAGACGCCATCGTGCAGTACCCGCTCCAGCGAGAAGTACGGCCGCAGCGCGGCCAGATCGAGTGAATACCGTTGCCGGCGAACCTGTTCGGAGTAGAACGCCCAATCCCACGCGGCCAGCTCCACCCCATCGTCGGCGGCCAGCGGAATCAGGATGTCGGACTCAGCGTCGGCGCCGGCGATGGCCGGTTCGACCAGCGCCGCCAGCAGCTGGTCGACCGCGACGCTGGTCCGAGCGGTCTGGTCGACCACCACCGCATCGGCGTGAGTCGCAAAGCCGATCAGCTGCGCCCGCTCCGCCCGCAAAGTGGCCATCGCAATCGCCACGGGGGCGTTGTCCAGCTCGCCGGACGACGCCCGGGTGACCGATGCCTCGTGCAGCCGGCGCCGCACGTCCCGGTTCGTCAGGGTGGACATCAGCGGCTGGCCGGACGGCAGGATCAGCGGGATCAGGTATTTGCCGTCGTGTCCGCGGGCCGTGGCTTCCGTTGCGGCTGAAGCGATCTCGGTAGGACTGAGGCCAGCCAGCTCCGCCTCGTCGTCGATCACCAGCGCCGCCGACTCGGTGGCCCCGTGCAGGTTCTGCGCGAAACTGGTGGACAGCCGGGAGAGCTCCTCGTTGAGTTCGCGCAATCGGACCCGACCCGACTCGTCGAGCTGCGCCCCGGCCAGCACGAAGTCCAGGTGGTAGCGCTCGACCAGCGCGACGTCCTCGTCGCCCAGGTCCTCGACACCGTGCGGGTGCTGGAGATCGATCGTCGCGTGCACGGCGTGGATTCGCTCGAACAGCGCCTGGTCCAGCTTGATCAAGTCGTTGTGCCGGGCCAACTGCGGCACGTATTCGGTCTCGATCGCGCGGATCTCGGGCGTCGACGCCGACGACAGCAGGTTGAAGAACAGGTGCGCCGCGCGGCCCAGCAGCTGTCCCGAACGCTCCAGTGGAACCAGTGTATTTGCGAAGGTGGGCGCCTCCAGGTCGGCTGTGATGGCGGCGATCTCGGCCAGCTGGGCCGCCATGCCGACGTCGAACGCCCCGCGGATGTGCGCGACGTCGATGTCGGCAAACGGCGGGAGGCCGAAGGGCAGGGCCGAACGTTCCGCGAGCGGGCCGGCGGACGTCAGGTCGGAGGTCGTGGTCATGATTCAGTGCATCACACCCGCTCCCCACCGGGTGTCCCGCTCCGGCAGGCGGCCGGCGGTGGCACCCGGCGATAATGGGCGGATGAGGTCGATCTGGAAGGGCTCGCTCGCGTTCGGTCTGGTCAACGTGCCGATCAAGGTCTACAGCGCCACCGAGGACCATGACATCCGCTTCCACCAGGTGCACCGCGCCGACGGCGGCCGGATCAAGTACAGACGAGTCTGCGAGGCCGACGGCAAGGAGGTCGCCTTCTCCGACATCGTCAAGGCCTACGACAGCGAGGACGGGCGCACCGTGGTGCTGACCGACGAGGACTTCGACCAGCTGCCGGTGAACTCCGGCCATGAGATCGAGGTGCTCACCTTCGTCCCGGCCGAGCAGATCGATCCGGTACTGCTCGACCGGAGCTACTACCTGGAGCCGGACGGCAAGTCACCCAAGGCGTACGTGCTGCTCCGTCAGGTGCTGGAGAAGACGGACCGGGTGGCGGTGGTGCACTTCGCCCTGCGCGCGAAGACCCGGCTGGCGCTGCTGCGGGTCCGGGACGAGGTACTCGTGGTGCAGACGCTGCTCTGGCCGGACGAAGTGCGCAAGGCCGAGTTCCCGTCGCTGGACAGCAAGGCGGAGGTGAAGGGGCCGGAGCTCGAGATGGCGCTGAACCTGGTGGACAGCTTCGCCGGCGACTTCCAGCCGCAGGACTACGGCGATGACTACCGCGAACAACTGCAGCAGCTGATCGATGCCAAGCTCGACGGCGGCGAGGCCTTCGACACCCCGGCGCCGGACGACGACGAGGACGCCGACGTCGTCGACCTGCTCGCTGCCCTGAAGCGAAGTGTGGAACGGCACCAGGGTTCACCGGAGAAGACCACCGCGCAGGACAAGCCGTCCAAGAAGGCACCGGCCAGCCGCGCGCGGGCTGTCAAGCCCAAGGCCGACAAGGAGTCTGACAAGCCAGCCGCCAAGCGGGCCCGGGCGAAATCCGCCTGACGATGGACACCGGCTAGAGGATCGCGCCAGGGGTGTACGCCGCTGCCACCGGGTGAGCGGCCGTCACGGCCGCAATGAGGTCCACCACCGCCGCCACCTGTTGCGCGGCCACCCCGGTGAAGGACAGTGGGTCGGCCAGCAGCTGCTGCAGCTGGTGCTGGTCCAGCGGCAGCCGGTCGTCGCCGGCCAGCCGCGAGGTCAGGTCGTTGTCGCTCTGCCCGCTCTCCCGCATGGCGAGCGCGACGCCGACCGCGTGCTCCTTGATGGCCTCGTGCGCCACCTCCCGCCCGACGCCGGCCCGCACCGCACCCATCAGCACCTTGGTGGTGGCCAGGAACGGCAGGTAGCGGTGCAGCTCCCGCTCGATGACGGCGGGATAGGCGCCGAAGTCCTCGAGGACCGTCAGAAAGGTTTCCAGCAGGCCGTCGATGGCGTAGAAGGCGTCGGGCAGGGCGATCCGTCGGACCACCGAGCAGAACACGTCACCCTCGTTCCACTGCGCGCCGGCCAGCTCAGCCGTCATCGAGGAATACCCGCGCAGGATCACCGCCAGCCCGCACACCCGCTCGCAGGACCGGGCGTTCATCTTGTGCGGCATCGCGGACGAGCCGACCTGCCCGGGCTGGAAGCCCTCGGTGGCGAGCTCGGCGCCGGCCATCAACCGGATGGTGGTGGCCAGCGAAGCGGGCCCTGCCGCGAGCTGCACCAGCGCGGAGACCATCTCGAAGTCGAGTGACCGCGGATAGACCTGCCCGACGGAGGTCAGCACCGGCGTGCCGTCACCGGCCACCTCGGCCACCACCTGGGCCTCGAGCGCGGCCAGTGCCTCCGCCGAGCCGAGCAGGTCGAGCATGTCCTGACCGGTGCCGACCGGACCCTTGATCCCGCGCAGGGGATACCGCTCCAGCAGCGACTCGATTCGCGAGTAGGCCAGCAGCACCTCGTCGGCGGCCGACGCGAACCGCTTGCCCAGCGTCGTCGCCTGGGCGGGAACGTTGTGCGAACGCCCGGCCATCACCAGGCCGGCGTACTCGGCGGCGCGGTGGCCCAGGTGCGCTAGCAGCGCCACGGTACGGTCCCGGACCAGCTGCATCGACTGCAGGATCTGCGCCTGCTCGACGTTCTCTGTCAGGTCACGACTGGTCATGCCCTTGTGGATCTGCTCGTGCCCGGCGAGGGCGTTGAACTCCTCGATCCGCGCCTTC
>CAXSEW010000362.1:0-4940 GCA_964236185.1 uncultured Nakamurella sp.
GCGGGATGTCACCAGCGGCCAGGTGAAGGTGTCGAAACCTTTCACGTTGCCGCGTCCGCCGGCGAAACCGACCAGGTGCACGTGCGTGTCGACGAGTCCGGGAATCACGCCGAACTCCGCCGTACCCGTCGGTTCGCCCAGCTTGGTCAGAACCCCACCCGACCAGGCCAGCGACCTGGAACCGACCCACGTCGACCCGTCCCAGATCTCGACCGCGTCGAGCGATCCCCCCGAAGGAGCCGAGCCGGCCGAGGGTGCCGTCATTCGGGAAGGTGCTCCGGACCGAACGCGTCCGGCAGCACCCAGGTCATCGGCTGGATGCCGGAGGGGGTGTCGACCAGCAGTTCCGGACCGCCGAACTCGTAGATCACCTGCCGGCACCGCCCGCAGGGCATCAGCAGGTCACCGGTGCCGGACCGGCAGGCCAGCGCCACCAGCCGTCCACCACCGGACAGCCGCAGCTGGCCGACCAGCGTGCACTCGGCGCACAGACCAAGTCCGTACGACGCGTTCTCGATGTTGCAGCCGGTGATGATCCGGCCGTCGTCGACGACGGCAGCCACCCCGACCTGCAAACCGGAGTACGGGCAGTAGGCCTGGTGGGCGGCCTCTTCGGCAAGCGCCCGCAGCGCCGGCCAATCGAAGTCCGGCACCGTCAGTGGCCGCCTTTGCGGTAGGGCATGCCGTCGGCCTTGGGTGGCCGGAGGCGTTGGGAGGCCAGTCCCATCACCAGCAGCGTGATGACGTACGGCGCGGCGGTGACCAATTGGCGCGGCAGCGAGTCGGTATGCAGGAACCACCACAGCGCCAGGGCGGCGATGACCAACGCCACCACGGGCACCGTGCGCTGGCCGCGGCGGTACTGCAGCACCGCCACCAACACCAGGGCGATGGCCACCAGCAGCAGGAATGCATGCATGGCGGTGCCGTCGGAGTCGAACAGCTGCACGCCGTCGGTGTAGCCGAACAGGATCGCGCCGGCCGCCATTCCTCCCGGACGCCAGTTGCCGAAGATCAGCGACGCCAGGCCGATGAACCCGCGGCCCGCGGTCTGGCCGTTGATGTACTTCTGGCCGATGACCAGGAAGGCGCCGGCGAAGCCCGACATCGCACCGGACACCAGCACGCCGTAGTACTTATAGCGCACCACGTTGACGCCCAACGACTCGGCTGCGTAGGGCGCCTCGCCGACCGACCGCAACCGGAGACCGAACCTGGTGCGCCACAACACGAATCCCGACAGCGCGATCAGCAGGGCGGCCAGCACCGTCAGCAGGGACAGCGAGGTGATGGATCCGCCGAGCACGCCGGCGATGTCGGACATGAAGAACCAGCCCTTGCCGGCGATGGTGCCGAGCCAGTCCGACAGCCCCGGGATGGTGATCCGTGGGACGTCCGAGACCGGCGGCGATTGCTGGTCACCACCGCCCGGCGCATCGGCGAACAGCAGCTGGGAGAGGAACAGGGTCAATCCCGGCGCGACGATCGAGATGGCCACACCGGCGATGATGTGGTCCACGCCGAAGGTGATGGTGGCGATGCCGAGCACCAGGCCGCCGAGCATGCCGCAGAGGATGCCGGCGACCACACCGGCCCACGGGCCGTACTGGTAGCCGGCCCAGCCGGCCGCGAAGGTGCCGAGGATCATCATGCCCTCGAGGCCGATGTTCACCACACCGGCGCGTTCGGACCACAGACCCGACAGCCCGGCGAGCGCAATCGGCACCGCCGCGATGATCGCGGACTGGATGGCACCCACTGAATCCAGGTTCGCCGCCCCGGTGATCACCCGGACCAGCGAGATGACCAGCAGCGCCGCGACGATCAGCAGCAGCCAGACCACGGGGGTGATCCGGCGCGACTTCGGCGCGGGCACCGCCCGCGTGATGGGGACTTCATCGACCGAACTCATTCTGAATCCTGGCTCGCCGCGCCAGCGCTCATCGCTTGCTGCGCTCCGCTCGGTGTTGGTCGGCTCTCCCGAGCCGAGCTGCGATGCTCACTTCGCGTTCGTTCCTCGCTCGTCACACCGTCACCGCTTCTTTCCGGGCCGGCGCAGCGGCCAGCGCGCGGGCCACTTCTCGTTGCTCGAGGGCGACGCCGTAGCGCCGGACGATCTCGTAGGCGATGACGACGCAGAGCAGAATCGTGCCTTGCATGATGGTCACCAACTGGTTGGGGACGCCGATGCCCTGCAGCGCGTTGGACGAGCTGTCCAGCGCCGACCACAGCAGCGCGGCGAAGACGATGCCCAGCGGATGGTTCCGGCCGAGCAGCGCGATCGCGATGCCGGTGAAGCCCAGCCCCGCCGGGAAATTGATGGAGTACTGCGCGGCCGGCCCGTTCAACAGCTCTGGAATACCGACCAGCCCGGCGACGGCGCCGGAGATCAGCATGGCCGATACGGCCATCTTCTTCGCGCTGATGCCGCTGGCGACGGCAGCGGCCGGATTCATCCCGGTGGCCTTGATCGAGAACCCGAAGATGGTGCGGTTGAGCAGGAATGCGTACACCACGCCGACCACCACAGCCAGCAGGGTCAGCGTGTAGATGGGGGTGATGGAGCCGGTGACCGGGATCGTCGGCACCATGCCGGCATCGGAGATCGGCTTGGTGCCCAGGTTGTTCCCCACCTGCACCGCCAGCCGAGTGGGGCTGAGCAGGTAGGCGATGATCGCGGTGGCGATGGCGTTCAGCATGATCGTACTGATCACCTCGCTCCCGCCGCGACTGACCTTGAGCCACACCGCGATCCCGGCCCACAGCGCGCCGGCGACCATGGCGACCAGGATGGTCAGAGCCACCCGCAGCACGGTCGGCAGCGAACTCATGAAGCTGGCCCCCGCCACCGAAGCAGCCAGCATGGCGCCCAGCCGGTACTGACCGTCGACACCGATGTTGAGCAGGTTCATCTTGAAGCCGATGGCGACCGCGACGGCCGCGAGGTAGTACGACGCCGCCTGGTTGATGGTGCCGATCAGCACCCGGGACTTCCCGAACGCCTTGCCCATCGAGGAGAAGGCGTCGATCGGGCTGTGGCCGGTGATCAGCAGGATCGCGGAGGAGATCAGCGCGGCGACGATCAGCGCAATGACCGGGCCGGCCGCGCCGAGCAGGATCTTGCGACCCGATAGCGCTTTCATCTCAGTTGGCTCCCGGCAGCGTGGTGGATGTGGCCGACGTCAGCGGTGAACGCTCGCTCTGTGCTGGTTCGGGCGGCAGACTCGCTTCTTCGCCCCCACCGGTCATCGCGACCCCCAACGACTCTGGAGTCACCGTCCGCGGGTCGTAGGTTCCGACCAGCCGGCCCCGCAGGATGACGGTCAGCGTGTCGGACATGCCGATCAACTCTTCGAGGTCGGCCGAGATGAGCAGCACGGCCAGACCTGCGGCCCGGGCCCGGCGCAGCTGCTCCCAGATGGCCGCCTGGGCGCCGACGTCGACACCGCGGGTCGGATGGGCCGCGATGAGCAGCACCGGGTCACCGCTCATCTCGCGGCCGACGATGAGCTTCTGCTGGTTGCCCCCCGAGAGGGCGGCGGCGAGCACGTCGATGCCGGGGGTGCGCACGTCGAACTGCTCGACGATCCTGCGGGTGTCCGCCCTGGTGCCGGCCCGGTCCAGAAAGGCGCCCCGGGCCACCGGTTTGCGGGTCTGGAAGCCGAGCGCGCGGTTCTCCCACAGCGGCGCCAGCAGCATCAGTCCCTGCCGGTGCCGGTCCTCCGGGATGAAGCCGATGCCGGCCTCGCGCCGCTTGAGGGTCGAGACATGGGTGATGTCGACGTCGCCGAGATGGATGGTCCCGTCGGCGACCGCCTCGATCCCCATGATCGCGTCGACCAGCTCGGCCTGGCCATTGCCCTCGACGCCCGCGATGCCGAGCACCTCGCCGGCGTGGATGGTCAGGTCGATGTCGGTCAGCAGGTCCCGGTCACCCGGGCCGGCCACCCGCACGCCGGACAGCCGCAGCGTCTCCTCGTTGGTCACGGTGGAGTCCCGTAGCTCGGGGACGGGCAGCGCGGAGCCCACCATCAGTTCGGCGAGCTGCCGGTTGGTCACCGACTTGGGGTCGGCGGTGCCCACCGTGGTACCCCGTCGGATGACGGTGATCTCGTCGGCGATCGCCCGCACCTCGTCCAGCTTGTGCGAGATGAAGATGATCGTCAGGCCCTCGGCCTTGAGTTCGTTCAGGTTGCCGAACAGCTCGTCGACCTCCTGCGGCACCAGCACCGCGGTCGGCTCGTCGAGGATCAGGATCTTGGCGCCCCGGTAGAGCACCTTGATGATCTCGACCCGCTGCCGCGCTCCCACGCCCAGCTCTTCGACCAGCGCGCGCGGGTCGACGGTGAGGCCGTAGCGGCGGCCGATCTCGGCGATGTCGGCGCGCGCCTTGGCGCCGTTGATCCGGCCGCCGGCCACCGGTTCGGCGCCGAGCACCACGTTCTCCCAGACGGTCAGGTTGTCGGCGAGCATGAAGTGCTGGTGCACCATGCCGATGCCGGCCGCGATCGCATCCGCAGGCGAGGAGAACGTCCGGGTGTCGCCGTTGATCTCGATGGTGCCCTCGTCGGGCTGGTGCAGGCCGAACAGCGTCTTCATCAACGTGGACTTGCCAGCGCCGTTCTCGCCCACCAGAGCGTGCACCGTGGCCGGTCGGACGCTCAGATTGATGTCCGAGTTGGCGACCACGCCCGGATACCGCTTGGTGATCCCGGTCAGCCGGACGGCGGGAGCCGCCGCCGTTTCCGCCTTGTCGAGGGCTGTGCTCACTCCTTGCCACTCTTCACGCGGGCTCCTGCTCTTGACACTGCGGTCGGACCGGACGGGTGGCGAAGCGGTGTGCTGCGAGGATAGAACAGCACCACGACATCAGGGCCCGGCGCCGCCGCTGGTGCTTCGCGACGTGGCCGGGCCCTGATGCCGGTCGTTCCGGCTGCGAT
>CAXSEW010000363.1:0-4938 GCA_964236185.1 uncultured Nakamurella sp.
TTGACAGCGAGGGACCAGTATGTCCGTGCGGAAAGCGGGGATGCGTGGAAGTGATGTCCGCTGGACCGGCCATCGCCGCGGCCTACACGGCGGCGTCGGGTCGACGGCTGGAGGTGAAGGCGATTGCAGAGGCGGCCCGGGGCGGCGACCCGGTTGCCGCGAAGGTATGGCAGCACAGCGCATCTCGCCTGGGTCGGGCCGTCTCCATCTACGCGCAGATACTCGACCCTGAAGTCGTCATCGTGACAGGCGGTGTCGCGGCTGCCGGTGATCTGCTGCTGGATCCGATTCGCAGGGTCGTCGAAGCAGAGGTGAGCCTGCCGCGACCGCCGCGGGTCGTCGCTTCGGCCATCGCCGGCGGCGCCGGACTTTCCGGAGCCGCCCTCATCGCGGGCGAACTGGTGCAGGGGTGACGGAAGTCGGTCCGACCACAGCGGTGCCTCGCGCAAAGGACCGGCACTGTGCTGGTCCCCGCCGGCCACGCATGGCACCATTCCGCAGGTGACCAGCACGTCGGCGCAGCAGTATCTGCGCGACCTCTCGCTACTGCGGCGCGTCCGCGACCGGATGGATCGCGAGTATGCACAGCCGCTGGACGTGGAAGCGCTGGCCCGGGGCGTGCACATGTCGGCCGGCCATCTCAGCCGGGAGTTCCGGCTGGCCTACGGTGAGTCGCCCTACGGCTACCTGATGACCAGGCGCATCGAGCGGGCGATGGCGTTGCTCCGGCGCGGCAATCTGAACGTCACGCAGGTGTGCTTCGCGGTCGGTTGCTCCTCGCTCGGCACCTTCAGCACCCGGTTCACCGAACTGGTCGGAGTGCCACCGAGCGTCTACCGCCGGCAGGTAGCGGCGACCTCCGGTATCCCGCCGTGCGTGTCCAAACAGGTCACCCGACCGATCAGGAATCGAGAAGCGGCCGCGCCCTCGCCGCAATTAGCGTAAGCGACATGAACCTCACCATTGCCTCCAGCTTTCTCCCGCACACCGACCCGGACGCCTCGCTCGCCTTCTACCGCGACCTGTTGGGTTTTGAGGTGCGTCTCGACGTCGGCTACAACGGCCTGCGGTGGATCACCGTCGGACCGGTCGGGCAGCCGCAGACATCGATCGTGCTGTATCCACCGGCAATCGACCCGGGCATCACCGAGGACGAGCGCCGGACCATCCTCGAGATGATGGCCAAGGGCACCTACGGAATCATCGTGCTGGCCACACCCGACCTCGACGCGACGTTCGCGGACCTGCAGAGCAGTACTGCGGAGATCGTCCAGGAGCCGACCGACCAGCCCTACGGCATCCGGGACTGCGCCGTGCGGGACCCCTCCGGCAACCTGATCCGCATCAACGAGGTGGGCTGAACGTCGGCCGAACCCATGCCACGTAGCGGTCGATCAGTTTCCGGCGGCGCCGGACATGGCGTCGGAGATCGACTTCGCTCCGCCGTGGCCGGTCTGCCCGCCATCGACCGGTATTTCGGCGCCGGTGATGAAAGCTGCGGCGTCGGACAGTAGAAAGGCGACCAGCTGGGCGATCTCGTCAGGCCGTCCGGTGCGGCCCAGCAGGGTCTGGCCGATGGTCGCCTGGCGGAACACGGGTGCGGCGGATGCCGTCATCGGGGTGTCGATGAATCCGGGATGGACGATGTTGACCCGGATGTTCTGCGGCCCGAGTTCCATCGCCGCGACCTGGGTCAGCCCGCGCAACGCCCACTTGCTGGTCGTGTAGGCCACTGGGTAGTGGCCGGTGATGCCTGCGACCGAACCGATGTTGACGATGGATCCGCCACCGGACATCAGCGGGGCCAGCGTCTGGATGGCCAGCAGTGGACCGACCAGGTTGACCGACATCACCCGCTGCAGATCGGCGGTGCGCAGGTCCGCGAGCCGGGCCCGGTGGGTGATGCCGGCATTGTTGACCAGCCCGTGGATCACTCCGTGCTCGGCGAGAAGATCGCGTCGCAGGGCCACCCAATCGTCCTCCGACGAGACGTCGTGCTCCCGCACGCCGGCCGCCGGCGTGACGTCCAGCGCGACGACGGTGGCCCCGGCGGCGGCGCAGGCAGTTGCCTGGGCCGCCCCTTGGCCCTGCGCTGCACCGGTGACCACGATGACCCTTTCGGTCAGCGGACCATTGCTCACCGGAGACGGGTCGCGACGCGGTCGGCGAGTCGATGACGTGCAGCCGGCACGGGCACGGGCACGACGCCGGCGACGACCGTCGTGCTCATGCTGCCGATGCCCTGCACTGTCAGGGTGACTGTGTCCCCGGGTCCGAGCGGAGCGGGCTGCTGCGAGCCGTTCCGGCCCCACAGCTCGGCCAGACACCCGCCGTTGCCGCAGGTTCCGGACCCCAGCACGTCGCCGGGCCGCACCCAGGTTCCGCGGGAGGCATAGACGGCCATGTCCTCGAACGTCCAACCCATGTTCGACAACCGGTCGGAACCGACGAGCCGGCCGTTGACCATGGCGGACAGTTCCAGGTCCAGGAAGCCGTCGGCGTCGCGGTAGGGCTCGAGTTCGTCGGGAGTCACGATCCAGGGTCCGAGACTGGACGCGGTGTCCTTGCCCTTCGCCGGGCCCAGACCCACTTTCATCTCCGGCTTCTGCAGGTCACGAGCGGACCAGTCGTTGAAGATGGTGTACCCGACGATCGCCTCCCGGGCCCGCTCCGCGGTGAGGTCGCAGGCCGCCCGTCCGATGACGGCTGCCACCTCCAGTTCGAAATCGAGCACGGTGGATCCCGGTGCCATCGGCACGTCGTCTGCCGGGCCCAGGATCGCGTAGGGGTTGGAGAAGTAGAAAGCCGGTGCGGCGTACCACTCCTTGGCGACCCCGGCGGCTCCGTCGATGCTACGGCGGACGCCCTCGACGTGCTCCTCGAAGGTGAGAAAGTCCCGGACCGTGGGCGGCAGCACCGGTGCCAGCAGTCGCACCATCGACAACGGCACCGCCGGCCCGCCGGGCTCGGACCAGTGACCGCCGGCATGTTCGTCCAGTACTTGCAGAACCTCCGTGCCGACCGGGAGCGGCGTGATGACGGCCCCGTCGGCCTCCCCCGTGACCATGCCCGCCCGGCGTGTTCCCCGGTCATCGAAAACGGCGATACGCATGGCTATTTCATCGCAATCGGGTTGAGCGGGGCGCCGACGGCGCCGGTGACCCTCAGCGGTGCGGCGGTCAGCAGGAACTCGTAGCTGCCGTCTGCGGCGCAGTCGTCCGCGAGTTCGTCCAGGTCCCACATCTCACCCACCAGCAGTCCCATGTTGGGGATGACGACCTGGTGCAGCGGCTGGAATGCACCCGGCAGCTCGTTGGGCCGCACCTCGAATCCCCAGGTATCGGTTGCCACCGCCGCGATCTCGCTGCGGTGCAGCCAGTCCGCGGTGGAGAAGGACAGCCCGGGTGCTGCCCCGCCGGCGTACTCGCCCCAGCCCGTCCGCTTCGCCCGGGCCAGCCGGCCGGTGCGCACCAGCACGATGTCGCCGGTGCCAATGGCCGCCGTCGGGCCTTGCGCATCGATCGTCCCGACCAGGTGGTCCTCGGTGATCGCGAACCCGTCGGGCAGCTCGCCGTCGCCGCCGTACCGACGACCGACGTCCAACAGCACCCCCCGCGACACCACCGGCGCGGCGAAGTGTTCGATGCCGGTGGTGTTGTCGCCGTCGGCGGTGACGACATCGTCGGCGCGCCGGCCGTTCCAGGCGAAGCCGTGGTCGAAGATGTGGCCGAGTCCGTCCCACTGGGTGCTGCACTGCAACGGCATGAAGATGACGTCGTCGGCGCCGCCGAACCCGTGCGGGAACCCCTGCCGATTGGCGGCAGCGTCCGCGCCGGTGTCGGTCATCGTGTGGACCGGGTTGGTGCGCCGTCGCCAGCCGTTCTGCGGGCCGTCGGTGTCGAAGGCCTGCGACAGCGAGATCGACACCCCACGCCGCACCAGGCCGGCCGCCTCCAGCCGCTTCGCCGGGGTGATGAAGTTGACGGTGCCCAGCACGTCGTCGGGGCCCCAGCGATTCCAGTTCCGGTATTTCACCGCCGCCTCGCCGATGGTCTGCTCCGCGGCCTCTGATCGAATGCGGTCGAGCATTCCAGGAACCGGTCCGGTCGAGGTCATCAGACGGGCGGAGCGACGAAGACGGCGTCCGGGTCGTTGAAGGAGCGCTTGGCGACGAATTCGTTCATCGCATTCGCGGTGCCCCACTGGTCGGTGACCATCGGGTCGGAGAAGTCGTAGACGGACGGGTGCCAGGTGTCCTCGTCGATGACGTCGAGCTCGGTGGTGTATTCGACGGTGTTGCCCTGCGGATCCAGGAAATAGCTGAAGGTGTTGTTGCCCGCCATGTGTCGGCCGGGTCCGCAGATCTTCTCGACGCCGGCGCGCAGCAGTCGGCCGGTACCCCGGAGGTACTCCTCCAGGCCGCGGAGTTCGAACGAGGCGTGGTGCAGGGACACGTGCGGTGCCTTGGCGATGGCCATCGCATGGTGATTGGTGTTGCAGCGCATGAACCACATGACCTCGCCCATGTGCGGGCTCCACAGCGTGTCCGACAGATCGAACGACAGATACTTCTCGTAGAACGCCCTGGTGATCTCCGGTTCCGGCGAATTGATCACCACGTGCGACAGCCGCACCGGAATGGTTTCGTTCTGCTCGATCTTGCGGTGGACGCGCGTGGTCACGTCGGACGAGATCTCGATGGTGCGGCCGTCGACGTCGAAGAACCGGAAACCGTAGCCCCCACCGGGAGTCTGCAATTTGTCCGGCTCGCCCACCAGTGGAATGCCGCCGCGGGCGAGATCGAGCGCCAGGGTGTCCACCGCGTCCTCGTCCTTCGCGCCGAAGGCGAGCAGCTCCATCCGCTTGACCGGATCCTCGCGTAGCCGGACGATGTACTGCTCCGGCGACCCTTCGGCCGCCAGGAAGGAAAGTCCGTTC
>CAXSEW010000364.1:0-4930 GCA_964236185.1 uncultured Nakamurella sp.
TGCCTGGTGTATTGGCACTACCCGCACTGCAAGGCGTGAGCCCCAACGGATCAGCCCAGCCGGTCGGGTTGAGCACATAGCCATGAGGGTCATCCGCGGGCGCCAGCCCGAGCGGGTCGGCTGTGGTGTAGCGGCCGGCGGCGGGGTCGTAGTAGCGGTGGCGGTTGTAGTACAGGCCGGTTTCGTCGTCGGCGTATTGGCCGGGGAACCGGATCGGGCAGTCGACCTCGGCGTTGCCGTATTTCGCTGAGGTGTTGGTGGCCTTGTGCCGGGGAGCACCCCAGACGGTCGCTTCCGCACGGGTCCACGCTACCTGCCGCCCGTTGGGTGTGACCAGCTCTGTCGGCGCACCGATCAGGTCGCTGACGATGGCGTAGAACCGGGCATCGAGATCGCCGCCGCCGACGCGCTGGCTCACCGGCGTCCAACTCCCGGGCAGGTAGTCCCAGGTGGTGACCGTCGCGGCCGAGCCCGGACGGTCGAGGTGGGCCAGCTCGATCAGCCGGTCGCCGTCCCAGGTGAACACGGTCTGCTCGATGACGTCGCCGCTGGCGCTGAGCCGTTGCTTACTGATCCGTCGACCGAAGGCGTCGTAGGTGTAGCTCCAGTGCTGCGCTGCCGACAAGGCCTCGACCATGCGGTCGTCGGCGTCGTAGGTGAACTGCCAGACTTCCGGCCGCTGGGATATGCGCTTGCGGGAGCGGGTGACGACGCGTCCCTGCCGGTCGTGCCCGTAGGACACGGCCCCGGCGCGGGTCACCTGGGTTCCGTCATATGTCCGGGGCGCGGTGGAATGCCCGCCGGCGACTTCGGAAGCAGAGGCGTCGCGGGCGAGCCGGCCGGACTGGTCGTAGGCGTAACCCTCGGTCCAGCCCGCCGCACGCACGCCGACCACCCGCCCGGCCACGTCCAGGTCGAACCGGCGTGATGTGCCGGCCGTCGTGTCGATGATGCCGGCCAACGCGCCGTCGACCCGGTAGTCGAAGCTTCGGCCGATGACCGGTGCTGCCTGCGAAGCGCCCGAGGCACCAGCGCCGGCCATCACCTGACTGACCAGGCGATGTGCGTCGTCGAAGCGTTGCTCCAACCGGCCACCACCCGCGAAGCTGCGAGTCACCTCCCGCCCCACCGCGTCATGCTCGAACGAGACCATTTCCCCGTCGGTCGTCAGGGTGGCCGGCCGGCCGGCGGCATCAAACTGCCATTCCGACAGCACGCCCGAGGGCGTCTGTCGAGATTCCCGTCGACCAGAAGCGTCAAGAGTGACGGTCACCGAGCGACCGTTGACAATCTCTTGAACTACCCGGCCACACGCGTCCCGTTGCAGTTGGACCCGCGCGCTTGGTGAATCAGCGCCCAGCAAGCGGCCCGACGAGTCGTAGGTCAGCCGGGTCACCCCGTCGACGGTCGCCTTCTCCACCAGCAACCCGACCGGGTCGTAGACCAACGACGTTTCCTGACCCAGGCCGTTCACCATGCCCACCACCTGACCGGCAGCATCACGGCGATAGTGCTGGGTCCGGCCGTTAAAATCAGTTTCGGCGATCAGGCGGCCGGCGGCGTCGTACTCGTAGCGCCACCGCAGCCCGGCCGGGTTCTGCACCAACGTCAATCGCAACTCGGTGTCGTACCCGAACGTCATCCGGCCGCCGTCCGGGCCGGTGCGCGCGACGGGCAGGTCGAACACACCGTTGTCGATGACGGTTCGTCCGCCGGCCGCATCGACGTAGGAAGTCAGGTTGCCCTCCTCGTCCCACGTCCACTCCTCGCGCGCACCGTCCGGTCCGACCCGATGCGCCGGCTTCCCGTCGACCGTCCAGCCGAAAGAGGTGACCCCACCCAGCGCATCGACCGACAGCAGCACCCGGCCGCTGCCGTCGTACTCGAAACGGTGGGTTGCACCGAGCGGGTCGGACACCGACACCGCCAACCCGGCCGAATTGGATTGCACGGTGGTCACGGCGCCGAGCGGATCGGTCATCGTCTCGACGACACCGCCCGCGGAGTAGGTCCAGCTGGTCACCGCCCCCAGCGGGTCGCGGGTCGAGGCGAGGTTGCCGGCCTCGTCGTAGACATGCGACCACCCCGCACCGGTCGCGTCGACTGCTTCGACCACCTCACCGGCTGCATTGCGGCGCAACAATTCCCGCGAGCCATCCGGGCGGGTGATCGAGGTGAGCCGTCCCGCGTCGTCGTACTCGAGCTGGGTGGAACGGCCGAGCGGATCAGTTCGCAGCAGCAGTCGGTCGTATCGGTCCCACACCGACGTCGTCGCATTGCCCAACGGGTCGACGGTGCGGGTCACCTGATGTGCGGCGTTGTACTCGTACGTCGCCACCGCTCCCAGCGAATCGGTGACCAACGTCCGGCCCGGAAGGTAGGAGAACCCGTAGGACAGCACCCGTCCCCGCCCGGCGGTGCGGACGCATCGACCGGATTCGTCGTAGGAGTAGCGGTACCAGATGTCGTTCCGGTCCCGCCACCCGACGACCCGCCCGGACTCCCACTGCAACGTCAACGGGACACCGGCAGCATTGTTGGTCCGCACCAGCTGTCCGAGCCCGTCGTACTCGAACGACGCAACGGGCCTGTCGTGCAGGTCATCCCGCACCGACAGCCCAGTCACCAACCCGCCGGCCGACGCGACCAGCACCCGATACCCGCAAGAATGCCGGACCTCGCTGACCACACCCCGATCCCCGTACCGGAAACGGATCGCATTGCCGTGCCGGTCCCGGATCTCCAGCAGGACGCAGCGGCCCTGCTCGTCGGCGGCGGCGAAGATCCGGGTCACCCGCCAGTCTGGGTCCTCCACCGACCATCCGCCGCCGGCAATCTGGCGAAGCGGCCACCGCTGCACACCCTCGATCGGCAGCACCCCGACACCGGCTGTAGCGGAATCGGCGTCGAGGTAGTGCAGCACGACGCCGTCCTCCGCGACGAAACACGCTGCACCGCCGGGCCCGAGCTCCACCCGCTGATCCAACGTCGACGCCCACGAGCCGCCGAACACGCCGCCCCAGCGGTACCCGCTCTTGTAGACCCGCTTCAGGGTCAGCGGCAGCACCCCGGGAAGCTCCACATCGGTCTGTGACAGCACCATCTCGCCGGTCACCACATCGATGGGATCCCCGACGCACGGCAACGACTCCACCGGCGTGTCGTGTGCGACGGCGGAGTCAGCGTGACTCACCGCCCGGCCACCGGCTTGGTCAGCGCCGGCGAGCGCCTTGTCCACGCCCTGCGTCTGCGCCGCAACGGATTCCACACCGCGGGCGTCCTTGGCCAGGTTGGTGGCAGCCTTGGTCGCACCGACCGCGGCCTTGGCTTCCACCACCGTCTTGACGCCCTTGGCGACACCCTGCGCCGCGCGGCCGCCGGGTAACAACCCGGCCGCATCGATCAGCACGTCCTTCATCGAGCCCTTGCCGGTAGCCATCACCACGGCACCGTCGATCACCACCGACCCGGCCCCGGCCGTCGCGGCGATCGGACCCATCACCGGCGCCAGCACCGGAATCATCGCCAACAACCCGGCAATGCTGGAGATCTGCTTCAGCACACCGGAGATGGCGGTCAACACGTCGGCGTGATCCCGGACCCAGCCGCCCACCGCAACGCCCAGCCGACCCCAGAACCCCGGCGGTTCCTGAAACCTCGTACCGGCCGCGGCGTTGATGGCGCTGACACACGCATCCAGCGCCGCGTTGTGCTCGGCGTGCACCTGGTTCGCCGCATCCGTGGTCGCCTGCAGCGCCGCATTCGCGGCATCCAACTGGCCGGAAGCAGCCGCGGCCTGCGGTTGATAGGTATCAGCCGGCAACGTCTTTCCCGCCGGCAGCGCCTTCTGCGCCGCCTCGACAGCCGCGGTGTGCCGGGTGTCCGCCGTCAGGGCATCGGCCACCGCATCGCTCGCGGCGTCCGCGTGGGTCTGCTGCTCCGCGGCCCGCGCCGACAGCGCATTCATTCGTTGCTGCAACGATTCCAGGCTCGACGCGTACGTCTGCAACGCAGACGACACCGTCGACCACGCCTGCGACGTAGTGTCCAGATGCGGCGGCAGGTCCGCGCTCAACTTGTCCCGGTAGAGATCGGCCTCGTCGCCCTTGAAGTCGCCTGAATCGATGCGCCGGATGTCATCGGACGCCGACGACGTCGCCGCGGCGAACGTCGACCACTGTGTCGCCGACGACCGGATCGCCGACGCGTCTCCCGCGATCGACAGCACAGCAGATTCCCCCAACGAGACCCTCCCCGGATCGCAGGGGCCGACGCACCACCCGCGTCGACCCCGCACGGCGGACCGATGACCGGGCCGTGCAGCTCAGGGAAACGCTAGCCAGTCGCGGCCGCTCAGAACCGAATCGCGAAGACTTGTGGATAACTCAACCACTCAGCATCGCGTCACCCAGCTGCACGGCTCCACCCGGGCCCGGGGTGCACGACGACGGCAGACGGCCCCGCCCCCGGTACTGAAGGGTCGAGGCCGTCGTCAATCCCAAATGCTGTGCCGGCGCCGGCGCACCGGCCTTCCCCTCAGCCCGTGATGGTCACGTGGCTGGTGCCGGACCCAGCGGTGAAGTGTGCAACGCCGTTGTCCACTCCAGCCAACCGTGGCGCCGCCGCGCCGCCGACGGAGTAGCGCGCCCCAGCGACCGTGGGCAGAGCCAAGTTCAGGAGCACGTTGTCCGGGGCAGTCACGTCGAGGGTGAACGTCCGCCCGGTGTGCCGCCAGTTCACCGTGACGGGTCCGCGCTCGGTCCATTCCGTACCGTTGGCCCGGGTCAGCCCGGTTGCGGGCGGAGCAATGTCGACAGTTGCGGCGCCGACTCCGGTCACGGTGATCCCCAGCAGTGATTCCAGGATCCCGTTGATGCCGCTGGCCCCCCAACCGTGCGAGAAGCTAGTGTTATCAGCCTGATCGACCTCC
>CAXSEW010000365.1:0-4926 GCA_964236185.1 uncultured Nakamurella sp.
CCTGACGTCGATGACGGTGGACGCGGTTCGCGAGGTCGGCCTGCACCGCAAGGAAGCCGAGCGGGCGAAGAACATGTTCGCACTGGGCCTGCTGTCCTGGCTCTACCATCGCCCACTGGAGGGCACCCGGCTGTTCCTTACTGCCAAGTTCGCCGCGAAACCAGAGGTGCTGCGCGCGAACCTGATGGCGTTGGAGGCCGGCTGGTCGTACGGCGAGACCACCGAGGGCTTCGCTGTCCACTACGAGGTCAAGCCGGCGCCGCTGTCTCCCGGGACCTACCGGACCATCCGCGGGAACCAGGCGCTGGCCTACGGTCTCGTCGCCGCCGGGCAGCGGACCGGCCTGCCACTGTTCCTGGGTACCTACCCGATCACCCCGGCGTCGGACATCCTGCACGAGCTGTCCGCTCTGAAGAACTTCGGCGTCCGCACGTTCCAGGCGGAGGACGAGATCGCCGGGGTGAGCGCTGCCATCGGCGCCTCCTACGGTGGGAGCCTCGGGGTGACCAGTACGTCCGGGCCGGGGGTGGCGCTCAAGAGCGAGGCCGTCGGGCTGGCGGTGGCGCTGGAGCTCCCGCTGATCATCGTCGATGTGCAGCGTGGCGGGCCATCGACGGGTCTGCCGACCAAGACCGAACAGGCCGATCTGCTGCAGGTGATGTTCGGCCGCAACGGCGAGGCCCCCGTGCCGGTGGTGGCGGCGTGCTCACCGTCGGACTGTTTCGCCGCCGCCCTGGACGCCGCCCGGATCGCCACCACCTACCGGACGCCGGTGTTCCTGCTGTCCGACGGTTACCTGGCGAACGGGTCGGAACCGTGGCTGATCCCGGCCGTCGACGACCTGCCCGACCTGACGGTCTCGTTCGCATCGCAGCCGAACCACGGTGACGAGTACTGGCCGTACCTCCGGGATCCCGAGACGTTGGCCCGCCCGTGGGCGGTCCCCGGTACGCCCGGTCTGGAGCACCGGATCGGCGGCATCGAGAAGGCCGACGGCTCGGGCACCATCTCGTACGACCCGGCCAACCACGACCACATGGTGCGCACCCGCGCCGCCAAGGTTGCCGGGATCTCGGTGCCGCCGCTGGCCGTCGACGACCCATCGGGTTCCGCTGACCTCTTGGTGCTCGGCTGGGGTTCCACGTTCGGACCGATCACCGGAGCCGTGCGGGCGCTGCGAGGTCGCGGGATTGCGGTGGCGCAGGCGCACCTGCGGCACCTGAACCCGTTGCCCACCAACACCGAAGAGGTGCTGCGGTCGTACGGACAAGTGGTGGTGCCGGAGATGAATCTCGGTCAGCTGGCGCTGATCCTGCGCGGGCTGTTCCTGGTCGACGCCATCAGCGTCAACCAGGTCCGCGGGCTGCCGTTCCGCATCGACGAACTGGTGGAGGCGGTGCTGTCCGTGCGCGCCGGCACCTACCGGCGCCCGCCGGTGGGGTCCGCTGGGGCGATGGGGATAACCGCTCTGGATCAGGAGGTTCGATGAGTATCGACGCTGACCGGCCGTTGTCGCTGTCGCTGATGCCGCGGAGCACGGTGCCGCAGAAGGCCAAGGATTTCAAGTCCGACCAGGAGGTCCGCTGGTGCCCGGGGTGCGGCGACTATGCCATTCTCGCTGCCGTGCAAGGTTTTCTGCCGGAGCTGGGGTTGGCGCGGGAGAACATCGTTTTCGTTTCCGGTATCGGCTGCGCGGCCCGCTTCCCCTACTATCTCAACACTTTCGGCATGCATTCCATCCACGGGCGGGCGCCGGCGATCGCGACCGGGTTGGCGCTCACCCGGCCCGACCTGTCTGTCTGGGTGGTGACCGGTGACGGCGACGCGCTCTCGATCGGCGGCAACCACCTCATCCATACGTTGCGCCGCAACGTGAATCTGAAGATCCTGCTGTTCAACAACCGCATCTACGGCCTGACCAAGGGGCAGTACTCGCCGACGTCCGAGATCGGCAAACGAACGAAGTCCTCGCCGATGGGGTCGGTCGACGCGCCGTTCAACCCGATCTCGCTCGCCATCGGCGCGGAGGCGAGTTTCGTTGCCCGCACCCTGGATTCCGACCGCAAGCACCTCACGTCGGTACTCCGGGCGGCCGCTGCGCATGCCGGCACGGCGTTGGTCGAGATCTACCAGAACTGCAACATCTTCAACGACGGCGCGTTCGATCCACTGAAGGACTCGGCCACCCGCGACGACGTGACGATCCGGCTGGAACACGGTGCGCCGCTGGTCTTCGGCGCCACTGCCGAACAATGCGTGGTCCGGGATGACGCCGGCCGGTTGGTCATCGCCGATACCGCCACGCTGCCGGCCGGCTCACTGCCGTTGGTGCACGACGCGCACCACGCCGATCCGAGCTATGCCTTTGCGCTGTCCCGGTTGTCGAATCCCGAAACGCTCGAGCACACGCCGATGGGCATCTTCCGCGACGTCGACCGGCCGACGTACGACGCCGGCATGGCCGACCAGCTCTCCACCGCCGTCGCCCGGCAGGGGCACGGCGATCTGGCTTCGCTGCTGGCCGGCAGTGACACCTGGACAGCTGCTGATCCGCTCGTCAACGAAGGGACCTGAAATGCCTGAAGCCGTCATCGTCGCCGCCACCCGTTCGCCCATCGGGCGGGCGTTCAAGGGTTCGCTCAAGGGCATGCGGCCCGACGACATGACCGCGCAGATCGTCCGCGCCGTCCTGGACCAGGTACCCGAACTCGACCCGAGCACGATCGACGACCTGTTGCTCGGTTGCGGCATGCCCGGCGGGGAGCAGGGTTTCAACATGGCACGGGTGGTCGCTGTCGCCCTCGGGCTGGATACGGTGCCGGGTGCGACCGTCACCAGGTACTGCTCGTCGAGCGTGCAGACGACCCGGATGGCGATGCATGCCATCCGGGCAGGCGAGGGGTCGGTGTTCGTCTCCGCCGGCGTGGAGGCCGTCAGTCGGGCCGGCCGCGGCACCTCCGACAATCCGCCGGTCGACCCGCAGGACGATCCGCGGTCGCCGGCGGCGAACCCGTGGACGAGCCCGGTGTTCGACGATGCCATCGCGGCGTCGACCGATCGCAGCGCGGGCGGCGGCGATGTCTGGCACGACCCGCGCGAGGACGGGCTGCTGCCGAACATCTACGTCGCCATGGGCCAGACGGCCGAGAACGTCGCCGGACTGCGGTCGGTGAGCCGGGCCGAGCAGGACGAGTTCGCCTGCCGGTCGCAGAACCTCGCCGAGAAGTCCGTTGCCGACGGCTTTTTCGCCCGGGAGATCACGCCGCTGGTGCTTCCCGACGGAACCCTGGTCGACTCCGACGACTGCCCCCGCGCGGGCACCACCGTCGAGGCGCTGGCCGGGCTGAAGCCGGTGTTCCGGGCGGATGGCACCGTGACCGCCGGCAATGCCTGCCCGCTGAACGACGGCGCCGCCGCCCTGGTGATCATGAGCGACACCCGCGCCGCCGAGCTGGGTGTCACGCCGCTCGCCCGGGTGGTGTCGACCGGTGTGTCGGCGCTGTCGCCGGAGATCATGGGACTCGGGCCGGTGGAGGCCACCCGCCGGGCGCTCGCCCTGGCCGGCATGACGATCGCCGACATCGACCTGGTGGAGATCAACGAGGCCTTCGCCGCGCAGGTGATTCCGAGCTATCAGGAACTGGGCATCGACATCGAACGGCTGAACGTCAATGGCGGCAGCATCGCCATCGGCCACCCCTTCGGCATGACCGGCGCCCGGATCACCAACACCTTGCTCAACGGCCTTCGCTCCCGCGACAAGTCGATCGGCCTGGAAACCATGTGCGTCGGCGGCGGCCAGGGCATGGCTGTGATCTTCGAACGCCTGGCCTGACCCCCGTCCCCCTGCCCCGCGCTTATCAACTAGCCCCGCGCTAATCAAGGCCTCATCGGGCTCATGGGCACCCCGACACGCGCTCATCACGGTGCACGGCGCTCATCAGAACTGCGCTGCGCTCATCAAACTCGCGCAAATGTGACGGGTGGGACGGGAGTCGTCACGTTCATGAGCGCGACCCCGGTTGGCGCTGGCGAGAACGAGCGTCAGGCGGCGGCAATCAGCGCGATCTCGACCAACCAGGCCGGCTGTGCCAACGCCGGAACGGTGACCAGGGTGCTCGCCACCCGGCGGCCCTCCAGCGCGGCATCCCGGGCGGCCATGACCGAGCCGAGTCCGTCTCCGACCGCGGACGTGACGTAGGTGGTGACGCTGACGACGTTGTCGAGCGGCATGTCCGCTGCCCGCAAGATCGCCAACAAGTTCTGCCACACGACTTCTGCCTGTGCAGCGACGCCCTCGGGTACCGAGCCGTCCGCAGCCACCGGCACCACGCCGGACGTGTGCAGCCACCGCGTTGCGTCCGTGGTGAGGACGGCATGGGCGTAGTTGGCCGGCGGGGGAGCGATGTCAGGCGGCTGGACGATGTCGTTGTGCACGTTCGAACCGTAGTGGGTAGGTGCGCCGGGTCGCGTCAGGCCAACGGGTCGCCGTCGGCCACGATCCAGCCGTTGGAGATGGTAGGGCAGCCGTTCGTCTTGACCCACAGGTCGACGTCCGGCCGGCCGCTGTAGGAGAACGCGATGACGGCGGTTGCGCCGTCGTCCATCCCGCAGGACCACGGCGCACCGCTGCTGTCGTGGGCCAAGCTGATGTCGCTGACCTTCGCTACGAGGTCGGCAGCCGGCCCGGACGTGAGTGATGCGGACGTGAGCAACGAGAACGCCTTTCCGTTTCCGCCCGCGTAGCTGCATGTCCGAGCGGCGGTGGGCTGCCCGGCGGGCAACAACGCGGTGTCCAGCGCCCTGCCCTGGTTGGCGACGCCGACCAGGCCCCGATCTAACCGGCTCGCGGCAGCAGCTTTCGCGGCTTCGGGTCGGTCTGCCAGAGCAGGATCTTGGCGAGTCGGTGTTCGGTGTGCGAGATGT
>CAXSEW010000366.1:0-4913 GCA_964236185.1 uncultured Nakamurella sp.
CATTGCTGGGACAGCCCAGTCGGGACGTGGGCGGTCGGTCCCGCTGCGACCGCGATCGGTCTGCTTGCGCCTGCCGGCGAACGCGGCGGAAGGGCAGGCGAGGCAGAGGTTTCCGTCGGCACTCCAGCCACGTAGATGAAGCACACCGACGATTGTTACCTCGGGTCTATAACCCGGCACGGTCGGCGTGACGCGGGTCATGACCGTTCGCGGCTCCTCTTCTGAATCGATCTAGTAGAGTGAAGACAACGCAGCACATCCAGTGACGTCATCGATTGAAGGAGATGTTCCATGCAGTTCTTTCTCGCCAACTTTCACGCCGAGCGACTGAGCGGCTCCGTCGACACCCCTGAGACCGGCACCTCCCCGACGGGTGACATCGCCCCGGTCGACGCTCCCGTCGCCGACGAAGCCCATGAGTCGTCGACCGTCCCGGTGCTTTCTGGCATCCGCTGACCTGACGCCGCCCTCTGCCGCTCCGCAGGTGGCAGTCACCGGAAGGCGTCGTTCGCGGCAGCCCCGCCAACTGAGCCTCTCAGGCCCGGGCGGTGCTCGCCCGGATGACGAGCTCGACACCGAACAGCTCAGGCGCCTGCACCTCCCCACCTTGCACCAAAGCGCAGACAAGCGCCCCGGCGGCCTGCCCACGCTCTCGTAGAGGTTGCGCCACAGTCGTCAGCGGCGGGTCCGAGGTCGAAGCCGACGGCGAGTCGTCGAAACCCACCACCGACAGATCGGCGGGAACGGCGATACCGAGTTCCCGGGCGGCCAGCAGCGCTCCGGCGGCCAGCTGATCACTGAAGGCGATGACAGCGCTGGGACGCCCTGTGCGTTCCAGCAACTCCCAGGTGGCCAATGCCCCGGTGTCCACCGTGTTCGTTGCGCACTCCACGACCACAACATCGGCCCACGCCAGTCCGGCGGCCGTGATCTCCGACCGCACGCCGGCCATTCGACTCTGCATCGTCGAGTAGGTCGCGTGCTCCTGCCGCGCGACATCGGCGACTCCCTGATACCCGTCGGCCCGCAGCGCCATCGTCAGCACTCCGAAGCGGCGGTGCCCCAGTGCAAGCAGGTGCCGGGCAGCAAGGGCCGTCCCCGCTGCGTCGTCGATTCGCACCATCGGCACGCCCGCCAACTCCGGCTGGTCGAACACGACTATCGGGCGGCCTTGAGCCTGGGCCGCTCGAACGGCCGGGTGCCCGCGGGGGAGTGAGGCCACCACCCAGGCGTCGACCGCCGCCGACCGCACCAGGTCGAGGTCCTCGGAGGCATCGGTACCCGCGTGCAGCAGCAGGCCGAAGCCTCCGGCCTGTAGCTCGCGCGCGAGGCCGTCGAGGTAGACGACGGTCGCTGGATCCGAGAAGGCGTACGACAGTCCCTGGTCGATCAGGACCCCCACCGCGCCGACCCGCCCACGACGCAGACCGCGCGCCGCCGGGTCGGGACCCGCGAAGCCCAGCTCCCGCGCCCGGGCAAGAATCCGCTCCCGCAGCCCGGAGGACAGCTGATCGGGCCGCGAGAACGCGTTGGAGACGGTAGCCCGTGAAACGCCCAAGTCGCCCGCGAGAGTCTGCAGCGTTACCCGCGGCACGGCGACCCCTTCCCGGACCAACTCCAGCGTTTCGCTGTTCACGCGTCGGACCCGCTCGACACGCCGTTCTGAACGGCCCGCCACGGGTAGACGTTCGAGCTTAGGCTGTGAGGCTGGGCGTCAACCACATGCCGGTGACCGATCTGCTGACCAGAAAAGGATCGCAGGTGATTGGACGCATCGACGAGATCGTCATCGATTGCGCGAATCCCCGGGCTGTCGCGGAGTTCTAAGCTCAGGTGCTGGGTGGAGAAACCATCGAACGCGACGGGGCCTGCTGTTATATCCTGCCGCCCAACTGGACTCAGTTGACTTTTCAAAGGGTGCCCGAGGTCAAGATGGTCAAGAACCGGCTGCACCTGGACGTCCTGGTCGATGACCTCGCGGCGGCCGCTGGCCAGGCCCAAGGACTAGATGGCAGCAGTGCACCCCACCGCATGCCGATTAGGGTCAATTCGCGGTGAGGGCGGTCTGATCGCCGAGCAGCGCGAGCATGGCAGTGGCGGCGAGAACCGAGCGGATATCGGCGATACCGTCGAGTCTGGCGCTGTACGGGGTCGAGTTCAGGATGCCGAAGAGGGCGTGCATCTTCACCTCCAGTTCAGGGGCCGACATCTCCGGGCGGAGTCGCGAAACTATGGCCGACCAACCCTGGATGTACTGCCGTTGGAGCTGTCGAACCAGATGGTTGCTCTCTGGTGGCAGATTCGCCAATTCTCTTTCCTGTATGCGGATGACATCGCGTTCGGCAAGAGCGAAGTCGAGGTGGAATGCGATCAGATCCCTGACGGCGTCCAGGTCGGGTGCATCGATGTCGGCGATGGCGTGGAACCCGGCGAGCAGTCGTTCGCTCGCGCTGACCAGCAGTTCGCTGAGCATCGCCTCTTTGCTGGCGAAATGACGGTAGAGGGCCGGCCCACTGACCCCGACCGCGGCCCCCAGATCATCGATGGTGACGGCGCGATAGCCCCGCAGTGCAAAGAGATGCCCGGCGGCGCGTACATATTCCGCGCGGCGCTGCGCCTTCTCCGTCGCCCGCCAGGTCTGCGTCACGCAACCGATGATACCCAGGGCTTGTCATTTCAGTTAGTGGAGACTAACGTAGGTTTCGATTAGCGACCACTAACTGAGATCGGTGGGTCCATGGAGACGCTGAACACGCAGGCCAGGCCGGGCAGCGTCGACTTTCGGAAGAATCGGGATGCCCAGCACGAGCTCGTCCACGATCTGCGGGCCCGGCTGGCCGATGTCGCCCAGGGCGGCCCGGTCAAGTCCCGTGAACGTCACGTCGCCAGGGGCAAGTTGCTGCCGCGGGACCGGATCGATCAACTGGTGGATCGAGGGAGCCCGTTCCTGGAGGTCGCACCGCTGGCGGCGGGCGGCATGTACGACGGTGAGAGTCCGTCGGCGGGCGTGATCGCCGGTATCGGCACGGTGTCTTCTCGTCAGGTGATGATCGTCTGCAACGACGCCACGGTCAAAGGCGGCACCTACTACCCGATGACGGTGAAAAAGCATTTGCGAGCGCAGGAGATCGCGTCGGAGAACGAGCTGCCGTGTGTGTACCTGGTGGATTCCGGCGGTGCCTTCCTGCCCCGTCAGGACGAGGTGTTTCCCGACCGCGATCATTTCGGCCGGATCTTCTACAACCAGGCCCGAATGTCCGCCCGCGGGATCGCCCAGATCGCCGCGGTGCTGGGGTCCAGCACGGCCGGCGGCGCATATGTGCCGGCGATGAGCGACGAGACGATCATCGTCGCCAACCAGGGGACCATCTTCCTGGGTGGGCCGCCGTTGGTGAAGGCGGCGACCGGTGAGGTGGTGACCGCGGAAGACCTCGGCGGTGGTGTCACCCACGCCAGGCTGTCCGGTGTGGCCGATCACCTGGCGCAGGACGACGAGCATGCGCTGGAGATCGTCCGGGACATCGTGGCCCAGCTACCGCCGCCGCGGGAAAGGGCATGGGAGGTCGCCGATCCGGAGCCACCGTCCGTCGACCCGGGGCAGCTGTACGGGATGGTGCCGACCGAACTGCAGGTGCCCTACGACGCGCGTGAGGTGATCATGCGCATCGTCGACGGCAGCAGATTCCACGAATTCAAGTCCGAGTACGGCCGCACCCTGGTCACCGGGTTCGCCCGGATCCACGGCCACCCGGTCGGGATCATCGCGAACAACGGCGTGCTGTTCTCCGAGTCCGCGCTCAAGGGCGCGCATTTCATCGAACTGTGCGACAAGCGGAAGATCCCGCTACTGTTCCTGCAGAACATCACCGGATTCATGGTCGGCCGGGAGTACGAGGTCGGTGGCATCGCCAAGAACGGTGCCAAGATGGTGACGGCGGTGGCCTGCGCTCGAGTACCGAAATTGACCGTCGTCATCGGCGGTTCGTTCGGCGCCGGCAACTATTCGATGAGCGGCCGCAGTTTCTCACCGCGGTTCCTCTGGATGTGGCCGGCCAGCCGGATCTCGGTGATGGGCGGCCCCCAGGCCGCGTCGGTACTCTCCACCATCCGGCGCGACCAGATACACGCCGGCGGTGCCGAATGGTCGGCAGCGGCGGAGGACGAATTCAAGGCTCCGATTCGCCAGCAGTACGAGGATCAGGGCAATCCCTACTACTCCACCGCCCGCATCTGGGACGACGGGATCATCGACCCCGCCGACACCCGCATGGTCCTGGGACTGGCGCTCGAGGTGTGTTCCCGGGCCCCGATGGAAGACGTCTCCTACGGCGTCTTCCGGATGTGAAGACAGTGTCCACCACCGCCCTGTTCACCACGGTCCTCATCGCGAACCGCGGCGAGATCGCCTGCCGCGTCATCGATACGCTCCGCCGACTGGGGATCACCTCGGTCGCGGTGTATTCCGACCCAGACGCCGGCGCCCGCCATGTGCAGCTGGCCGACATCGCCGTCAACATCGGGGCCGCCAGCGCCGCGGACAGCTACCTCAACGGCGAGAAGATCATCAGCGCCGCGGTTGCGCACGGCGTGCAGGCGATCCATCCCGGCTACGGGTTCCTTGCCGAGAACGCAGCCTTCGCGGCGCGCTGCAATGCCGCCGGGATCGTCTTCATCGGCCCTGGCGCCCCGGCGCTGGAGATCATGGGGGACAAGATCCGTGCCAAGGCCCAGGTCGGCGCCAGGGGAGTGCCGACGGTTCCCGGTCTGGCCGAGCCAGGGTTGAGCAACCAGCAGATCGCCGCGGCCATCCCCGACATCGGCTTTCCGGCCCTGATCAAGCCATCCGCCGGCGGCGGCGGCAAAGGGATGCACCTGGTCAACGACGCCTCCGAAATCCAGGACGCGCTGGCCGC
>CAXSEW010000367.1:0-4890 GCA_964236185.1 uncultured Nakamurella sp.
GTCCGACATCTCAACCAGGACGCCGCTTCTCGGACAGTTCATCGAAACGAGCTGCGCATCGCCGGATCTTGCCGGACGGCCGATGGCTCTTGGTTGGTCCTTTGACCGACTTGTCCGTGGCTGACCCGGCCGCGGCCGAGTTCCGCATCTTCGACCTTGCCGCCCTGAGCGCTGCCCGGCGTTACCGAAGCCATCGCCACCCTCCGCGCCGCCGGCGTGAAAGTTGTTCTGCAGACGGGTAACTCTCGCGATGTCGCGGAAACGGTCCTGGCCGCAATGGGTTGGGCGGTTCCAGGCGCTGTGGACGGCGTCGTCACCAGTGACGAGGTGTCAGTTGGCCCGCTCCCTACCCGATCTGCTGGGAGGCCCGACCAGCCCGGCTTCGGTTGCCCCGGGGGTTGGCAGTGCGAGCGGGACTGCGGGGATGTCGTCGCCGTGGTCGCGGATCCACTGACGGGCCTCCGCTCGCTGGTGCTGCCGCCTTCAGGGCTGTCCTGGCAACAGGGCGCTCGTCCTGGCAACACCGGGAGAAGGCACGACCGTTGCTCGGATGACGCGACTGTTGCTCGGACGCAATGGCACCAGCCACCGCCCGTCGCGGAAATGCTTCGATACGGTTCGTGCGCATGACGCGGTGGTCACCAGGCCAGCGGCCTTCGATGAGGCTGTCGACGCCGCGCCGGTCGCCCGAGATCGGTGGTGTCGGCGGAATGCGGCACCAGGTCGCTGCAGATCAGCTTTCCCGGTAGCTGCTCGTCGGCCGCGCCGAAGGCGGTGAAGGAATACCGCAGGTCAGGCCCAGCCGCTGATCATGTGCGTCATCGAGTCGGTGAGTGCGGCCTGCAGCAGCGGGCCGAAGGTGATACGACCAACCCCGAGCCGGGTGAAGCGGGCGAGGTCGTGGCGGACCGGGTGCGCCGTGCAGTTGACCGGCACCGACACCGCGCCGACGACCGCTGTGATGAGCTCGTCGTTGTCCTGGATGCGGACGGGGTAGACGCTGTTCGCTCCAGCCGCGACGAGTGCGCGCAGCCGGGTGATGGCCTCGTCGAGGACGGCGAGCGGATCCTGGGCGTGCAGAAAGGCGTCGGTCCTGCCGTTGATCCACACCGGCACGCCGGCGGAGTCGGCAGCGGCGCGCAGACCCGCGACGTACTCGGCGTGTTCCTGCGTGCTGCGCACCCGCCCGTGCTCGGAGTGCACAGTGTCCTCGATGTTGAGCCCGACCCCGCCGGCTTCGATCAGGCCGGCGACGAGATCGCTGGGACTGCGGCCGTAACCGGCTTCCAGATCGACCGACACCGGTACGTCGACCGCGTCGATGATCGAGCGGACGGCCTGGATCACTTCCTCGAATGTCTGCCCTTCGTTGTCCTGTCCACCGCGGGAGTCGGCGAGCGGGTGGCTGGCGATGGTCAGCGCAGCGAACCCGGCAGCAACGGCTGTCCGTGCCGACCACACATCCCACACGGTCGGGAGCACCAGCGGCTTGTTCGATGCGTGGAGGTCGGCGAGCGACTCGGCCCTGGCGATGAGCACGTCCTTGTTCATGCGGTGACCCTAACGGTCAGGGCCGCGCCGCCCGCCGTGCTGCGACCTGAGCGGACACGTCGGTCGGGCACGCGTCACTAGTGGTCGTCAGCCCGACATGGATGAAAAGTTTGGTCGGCCGTACAGCGCAATCTCTCGCTGGGACATCACGAACCCTTGGCCGCTGGTTGCTTGCTGTGATCTTCGGAGCTCACGGGAAGGTGGCGTCTTGATTCAGTTGATGTTGTAGGCGACCCATACCCTGATCGCTCAGCTCGCCTCCGCCACGGCACCGTCAGAGGGAACTCATGCGTCAACTGGTCATCACCGAAAACATCACCCTGGACGGGTCCATCGAGATGCTCGGCGAATGGTTCGACCCGCAGGGTCAGGGCGATATGTCCGACCTGATGGAGGAGATTCACCGGCAGTACGCCGATGCCGACGCGCTGCTGATCGGGAGGCAAACTTTCGAGGACTTGCGCGGCTACTGGCCGCAGCTGGCCGACGACCGAACCGGCATCGCCGACTACCTGAACGCCGTTGACAAGTACGTCGTCTCGTCGACCATGACCGAACCGGCCTGGCAGAACTCGACAGTGCTATCGGGCGACCCGATCGAGGAGGTGCGGGCCCTCAAGCAGCGCAACGGCACCGACATCGTGCTGACCGGGAGCATCACCCTCACCCACGCTCTCATCGCAGCAGGACTGGTCGACGAGTACCGCCTGTTCGTCTACCCCGTGGTGCAAGGGCGCGGGCGACGGCTGTTTCCGGACGGCTACGAGATCCCGCTTCTCAGGCTTGTCGACACGCGATCATTCGCGTCAGGCATCACCCTGCTCGTCTACAGGACAGACGCGTCGACCGCGTTGTAGCGGACCCCGCGGGTCCTGCAGGCCCCGGGGTAGTGAGATTGCGGGGCCGTCCTTGCCGTCCTGGCAACGGGGCGCGTGTCCTGGCAATCGGTCCAGTAGGCGCAGCTGTTGCTCGGACAACGCGGCTGTTGCCCGGACGCGGATGCCGACGGTCCGGACGCAGGTACCCGCCGGGTGGGGACGCAGTCGGTCAAGAGTCACCCTGCGCTCTCAGTTGAATACCGTTCGGCCCGCGTAACCTGCTTGTAACCGGCATTAACCCGCTGGACTCGCCGGATTGTATACCGTTAGCGACACGCACTTCAGGAGTGCGGCGGGCGACAGCGGAGCGGGGCGAGGGATGGCAGCCGATATCGGAGCGGCCAGCCCGCTGCTCGGCGCCGGCAGCCCGTTGGACGAGCGGCAGCAGGGAGTCATCGCGAAGGTGACCGCCGCCGAGCGGGCCAGCATCCTCGCGCTGCCCACCGATGACCCGCGAGATCCGTTGCGGCGCCGACGGGTCGAGGCGACCCGGGGTGAGATGTTCGGCCAACCTGCGGCACTGCTCACGACGATCAACGAGAACCACGTTGCGCTGGCACAGCTGGCCGACGAATTGGCAGCAGCGTCCATCGACCGAGTGTTCCTGGTAGGCGCCGGCGATTCCCTGGCGGTGATGTTGGCGGCACGTCGGGCGTTGGAACTGGCGCTGCGGGTGCCGTGCGAACCGGTGCAGGCCCTCGAGTTCGCCTACTACCAACGCCACCTGGTGACAAATGAGTCGGTGGTCATCGCGCTGTCCAGCTCCGGCGAGACCACCCGCACCGTCGAGGCGGCACTGGTCGCCCAGCATGCAGGCGCACGGACCATCGCCATCACCAACACCCCCGGCTCGACGCTCGATGATGAATGCCGAGACACGTTGCTGGTCAGAGCTACTCGGGTGGGCTGGCCGACCCAGTCCTCCACGTCGGCACTCGGCCTGCTGCTCCACCTGGCCGCCCGCGTCGCCGCTGCCGGTGGCCGGTCCGCACCCGGCCGCAGCGCCGCCGACCTGGCCCAGCTGCCGGAGCTGATGGAGCAGGTGCTGGCCTCCTGCGACGCGCCGATCGCCACCATCGCCGCCGCCGAGTCGCGCCGCACCATGTACCTGTTCTCGGCGGGCGGCCCCACCTGGCCGGCGGCCATCGTCGGCGCTGCGAAGGTCAAGGAGTGCACGCCCGACCACGCCGTCGAGATCCAGGTCGAGGAATACCACCACTACAACTCGCAGAAGGCCGGCGAACCGCTGTTCCTGCTGGCGCCGACCGGGCCGACGGTGCCGCGTGCCATCGACACCAGCCGCGACGCGCACCGTTTCGGCGGCAGCGTGTACGTGGTCACCACCCAGCACGAGCACCTCCTCGACGACCACGCCGACCAGGTTCTGTACCTGCCGTCGATCGACGAGTCGCTGGCTCCGCTGCTCTACCTGCTGCCCGCCCAGCTGGCCGGTTACCACCTCGGCATGGCCAAGTTTGCCGATGCCGACCTCGCCGCCGCCCCACCCGCCCGATGAGCCCAGCCGCGGCGGCGCAGAACCTTTACTGCGTCGGTAATCTCACCATCGACCAGGCGGTGCACGGCGGCGTGCCGACCGATTGGGCGATGGGCGGTGACGCCGCCTACGCGGCGCTGGCCGCCCGGCTGTTCACCGACGACGTGGCGATGCTGGCGCCGGTCGGGCCGGACCTGCCCGCCGGCCTGTTGGACGAGCTGTCGGCCGCCGGGATCCGGGTGGAGGAGCTCCCCAGCCGGGACATCCCGACGGTTCGCAACGTGATCCACTACCGCGGCGACGGCACCCGGGAATGGCAGATGCAGTGCAGCGAAGCAGATTTCGACGCGATGTCGGTGCACCCGGCCGACGTGCCGGACCGGGCGCTGCGGGCCGGCGGCATCGTGCTGCTGGCGATGAGCCTGGCGTCCCAACTCGCGGTGACCCCGTGGCTCCGCGCCCGCACAGACGCCCAGCTGTACCTGGACGTGCAGGAGGATTACCTGGGCGATCGCGATGCCCTGCTGGAGATGGTGTCGTGCTGCGACGTCTTTCTACCCAGCGAGGTGGAGGCGGTAGGGCTGACCGGCGAGGGCGACCTGACCCGCGCTGCCCAGGCGTTGCGCGCGGTCGGCCCGGACACCGTCGTGATCACCCTCGCCGACCGCGGCGTGCTGCTCTCCACGAGAGGCGATGCGCCGCAGTACATCAGCGTCGAACGGATCGATCCCGTCGACAGCACCGGAGCCGGTGATGCGTTCGCCGGCGGTTTCGCCGCCGTCCACGTCGCCACCGGCGACTGCCTCGCGGCCGTGGACGCCGGCGCCCGCGCTGCTCGCGTCGCCATCAGCGCAACCGGTATCGCCGGACTGCTCACTGCCCGCCAGAAGGACCGGGTGGCCAGGTGACCGCCCGCATCGCGGTGATCAACCCGAACCGCAGCGACTCGATGACCCGCAGTGTGGT
>CAXSEW010000368.1:0-4890 GCA_964236185.1 uncultured Nakamurella sp.
GAGCGGAGCAGGGTCAGGCCATCGTCGTCGGGGAGGTAGATGTCCAGGATCAGCAGGTCGGGTCGCTGTTCGTCGATGGCTGCCCTGGCCTCGCTGGCGGAGTGCGCTTGGCCGATGCACACGAAGCCTTCGATCTTTTCGACGCTGGCGGCGTGGATGCGGGCGACTTGGAAGTCGTCGTCGATGACCAGTGTGCGGATCACCGCGTCACATCTACCTGCGGCAGGGTGACTTGGAAGCTGGGGGCCGGGCCGCCGGTCACGGTGATCGTGCCGCCGCCCCGGTGGACTAGCCGGGCGACCAGGGCCAAGCCGATTCCGCGCCGCCGCCCGGCCGTGCGCGCCTTGGTGGAGAATCCGTCGGCGAAAATCGCGTCGAGGTCTTCGTCGGGCACTCCGGGTCCGTCGTCGGACACCACGATTGTCAGCGCGGTGTCTTCCTGGATGGACACGGTGACCGTTCTGGGTGCTGGTTGGGCGGATACGGCGTCCATGGCGTTGTCGATGAGGTTGCCAAGGATTGTCATCACGTTCTGAACTCCAGGTCCTGGGCAGAGCTCGAGATGAGATTCGGCGGTGACAGTCAGGGTGATGTCTCGTTCGGCGGCGATGGTCTGTTTGGCGACCAGCAGCGCGGCGATCACTGGTGGAGAAATTCGAGCGCGGAGGTCTTCGGCGGATCCGGTGTGTGCGGCAGCCACCGTATTGAGATACTGGCGTGCTTCGGCCACTTCCTGCAAGTCGAGCAAACCGCCGATGATGTGGAGGCGGTTGGCGAATTCGTGTTCTTGCGCGCGCAGGGCGTGTGCGAGACCGGTCACCGAGTCCAGTTCCCTCGTGAGGCCTTCCATCTCGGTCCGGTCCCGCAGTGTGACGACGCTGCCGGCGGCGCGGCCCGCGATGTTCACCTCGCGGCGGTTCACCACGAGCACTGAATCCTCGGTGAGTACCACCTGGTCGGCGCCGGCGATTGCACCGGTCAGAACGTCACGTAGACGACCGTGGGGGACCGTTTCGGTCAGCGGTGCTCCGAGTTCCTGCCCGATCAGGCCCAGTAAGGCGCGGGCCTCGTCATTGAGAAGGGTCACCCGTTCCTTCGCGTCGAAGCCGATCACACCCTCACGGATGCCGTGCAGCATGGCGTCGCGTTCTTGTAGCAGCGAGCTGATCTCACCTAGTTCCAGGCCGAACGTTTTCCGTTTCATAGCTCTGGCCAGGAGCAGGGCCACGATGACTCCGCCGACCAGGGTAATCAGCAGGTACAGCACGATCTCGCCGATCTGCGTTTTCAGCTGGGATGCCACCGTCGTTTCCAAAACGCCGACCGACACCTGACCGATGACCTCACCCGAGGACGTCCGGATCGGCGCCTTGCCGTTGGCGGACCGTCCCAGGCTGCCGTTGTCGATGCCGACATGAGTGGAACCGTCGAGCACCGCGACGGGTTCCTCCAGTCGGTGCCCGATGAGCGAAGGGGTGGGATGGGTGAAACGCACGCCGTCTCGGTCGGTGATGACGACGTAGGTAGCGCCGGTGTCGCGTTGGAGTTGGGCGGCCAGCGGGGGTAGTGACCGGGTCGGGTCGGCGGCGGAAACTGCGGCGCGTACCTGCGGTATGTCGGCGACGGCGCTGGCCACCGCGCGGGCCCGTTCCTCATACTGCTGATCCAAGGCGGCGCTGGTCTGCCTCACCTCCAGCAGGCCGCCCAGGGCGGCCGAGCAGACGAGGATGACAACGACCGACCACAACAGCCAGGACGCGTAAGACCGCATCGTCCATCCCAACCTCCCGTCCGCCGATCAACGCTCACTGGTCCGCTCTGCGCCCGGGCCGGCAACCGGCGGAATGACCGACAGCCCCGTACCGACCAGGATAGCGGCAGCGAGCAAAACGCACAAAAGGGATCGATTCATGCGGAAACAACACATAAGCAACCGAAATACTAAACATTGCGCGTATCCGCCAATTAGATTCGGAACACTACCCTCTTGCTGCTCGGCACTGCATGCTTCCACCATAACCCGCAGCAAAGGAGATCCAGCGGTGACAACGACGACATCGAACCCCCCGCAACGAGCCCCGGCGATAGAGCTCAGGAATGTCACGAAAAGATTCCAGACTCCAGGCGCCGGTGTTTTCACGGCGCTGCGCGATTTCGACCTCACTATCCAACCCGGAGAGTTCTGCGCCGTGGTGGGGCCCACCGGTTGCGGTAAGTCGACGACCTTGACGATGGTATCCGGGTTGGAGCGACCATCAGAAGGAACCGTGGTGGTCGACGGCCGGCCAGTATCCGGCATCACTCCCGGGGTCGGGTTCATGTTCCAGCAGGACGCGGTATTCCCCTGGAAGAGCGTCCTGGACAACGTGGCTGCCGGTCCCCGGTTCCGCGGTCAGTCCCGCGCGAAGGCCAACATGACCGCCCGTGACTGGCTCCGCCGGGTGGGCTTGGCCGGCTTCGAGGACCGCTACCCGCACCAGCTCTCCGGTGGAATGCGCAAGCGGGTCGCGTTGGCACAAAGCCTGATCAACGAGCCGCGGGTGCTGCTGATGGACGAACCGTTCTCGGCTCTGGATGTGCAGACGCGTTCCATCATGTCCGATGAGCTGCTCGGTCTGTGGGAGCAGACGCGGCCCGCGGTCATCTTCGTCACCCACGACCTCGAGGAGGCTATTGCTCTGGCCGACAAGGTCGTCGTACTCACTGCCGGCCCTGGGACCATCAAGGACGTGTTCCCGGTGAACCTGCCCCGCCCCCGGCGGGTGCAGGAGATCCGCTTCGAACCCGAATTCGTCGCCATCTACGAAAAAATTTGGGAGGCGCTGCGCTCCGAGGTGGAAACGGCCTACGCCCGCACCACCGCCGTGGCGGTGGCGTCGTGACGTCCGCCCATGACCAATTCCAGGTCACCTCCGCCGGCTCCGAGCAACCCGGCGGCGAGGGCGTTTACCGATCGACGGCCACCCCGCCGACGACATCGGCGCCAGCAGCGCCGATCGCGCCGTCCGCTCGGGCAATGCGGTGGAGACGACGACTCCTGATGAACCTGAGCCGGCTCGCCATCGTCGTCGTACTCCTCGGAGCATGGCAGTGGGGCGTCAACGCCGGTCACATCGACCCGTTCTTCTGGGGTAAACCCAGCCAGGTCTGGACGACGCTGAGAACGTGGGTCACGGTCGGCACCGATCAAGGCTCCCTGGCCGAGCAGATATCGGTCACCCTGCAGGAAGCCGTCTACGGATTCCTCATCGGTGTGGCGCTGGGCGTCATCTGCGGTATCGGGCTGGGCAGCAGCCGGCTCCTGGCCGACCTCACCTCACCGTTCATCAAAGTCGGCAACTCGATTCCGCGTATCGTCCTCGGCTCGATCTTTACCGTCGCGTTCGGCTTCGGCATCGAATCCAAGGTCGTGCTGGCCGCTGTGCTGGTCTTCTTCGGAGTGTTCTTCAACGCCTTCCAGGGCACTCGGGAAGTAGACCGGAACCTGATGTCCAACGCCCGCATCCTGGGCGCCTCCCGCCTGCAGGTCACCCGCCAGGTCGTCCTGCCGTCGGCGTTCACCTGGATCCTCGCCAGCCTGCACGTCAGCTTCGGGTTCGCCCTCATCGGCGCCATCGTCGGAGAGATTCTCGGCGCCGACAAAGGACTCGGACTGCTGATCCGCAGCTCACAAAATAACTTCGACATGAACGGAGTGCTGGCCGGCATGGTCGTTGTAGCGGTGATCGCCCTGCTGGCTGAATTGCTGATCACCCTGCTGGAAAAGCGGATCCTGCGCTGGCGGCCGCCGGCCAGCTCCGCCGACATGACCGCTGCTTGAAGCAGTTTGTTACCTGTAGCACTCCATCCTTCGAAAGGACACAACGATGTATTCCACACGATGGAAAGCCCTCGCCGTACTGGCAACTGTCGGCGCGCTGAGCGTCGCCGGTTGCGCCAACAACGCGACCACCGCAGGCGCCGGCTCGAGCAGCGCCAACACCTCGGCGGCGCCCGGGTCCGCCCCCGCCGCTAGCGGCTCCACCGCCAAAGCCGGTCCTGCTGTCAGTAGCACTCCCGACCTGACCGTCATGGTCGGCGGCATGTCCAAGCAGATCTACCTGCCATACATGTTGGCCAAGCAGCTGGGCTACTACACAAAGGCCGGCGTCAACGTCCAGCTCATCGACGAGCCGGCCGGCGGCGACGCCACCACCAACATGCTCGCCGGCCAGGTGCAGGGCGTCGGCGGCTTCTACGACCACACCCTGGTGCTGCAGGGCAAAGGCAAAGCCGCCGAATCGGTGGTCTCCATGCTGCAAAACCCCGGTGAAGTGGAGCTCTGCCGCACCGATCTGAAAGGGCAGATCAAGACCCCGGCCGACTGGAAGGGCAAGTCTCTGGGAATCACCGACACCGGATCATCCACCGACTTTCTCACCCAGTACATCACCACCAAGGCCGGCGTGGATCCCTCGACCACCACCCGGCGTGGGGTCGGCGCCGGGCAGACGTTCCTCGCGGCGATGAAGCAGAAAGCCATCGACTGCGGGATGACCACCGAACCGACCGTCTCGCAGGCAGTGTCCACCGGCCTGGCGTACATCCTGCTGGACATGCGCAGCTCCGCCGGCGCGAAAACCGTCCTCGGTGGGGATTACCCAGCAACGTCGCTGTACATGCCGACCGACTACGTCAACTCCCACAAGCCGCTCGTCCAGAAACTGGTCAACGCCTACGTCGCCACCCTCAAATGGATCCAAAGCCATAACGGCACCCAGATCGCCGACGTCATGCCCGCGTCCTACTACGCCGGAGTGGGCAAAGCGGCGTACGCCAAAGCATTGGACAGCGAAAAGGCGATCTTCAACCCGACTGGCATGATGCCGTCCGCCGGACCAGCCACGATCC
>CAXSEW010000369.1:0-4881 GCA_964236185.1 uncultured Nakamurella sp.
GGTGGTCATCGTCTCGTCGTCGTACCGCGACTCGTAGCCGAACCGTCCGGACGCCTCGATGTCGAAGTACACGTCCGGGTACTCGTCGTCCACCAGTCGGTAGGCGGCGCCCAGGTCCAGCAGCGCGACCACGGCGTCCGACACCTCGTCCATCGACTCCACCGCGCCGATGTACTGGGCCGGCGGCAGTACCCGCAGAGCGGTCATGTCCTGGCGGAAGAGCTCGATCTGCTCGGCGGCCAGATCAGCCCAGTGCACGCCGTCCCGTTCGGCTCGCTCCAGCAGCGGGTCGTCGATGTCGGTGATGTTCTGCACGTAGTGGACCCGGTGGCCGCGATCCAGCCACACCCGCTGCACCAGGTCGGACGCCAGGTAGGTGGCGGCGTGACCGAGGTGGGTGGAGTCGTAGGGGGTGATGCCGCAGACGTAGATGGTGGCCACCTCGCCCGGATCGGTGGATCGCACCGTTCCTGTCGACGAGTCGTACAGGCGCAGCACCGGCCCTTGACCGGACAGGGACGGGAGCGAGGGTGAGGGCCAGGAACGCACCCGTTCACAGTAGCCAAGGCGGGCCGTGTGCCCGACCGGCTCAGTCGCCGATCGACCTGGCGGCGCCTGGAATCACGTGCCGGTTGGCCTGTAGTACAGCGCGTTGCCAGCGGGTCAGAGTGGTGCCGCGCACGCCGTCCGGAGGCGAGGACTCCGGGAACATCAGGTTGCCGCGGTCGCGGTGGTGCGGAAGGTTCAGCGCGTGCCCGAGCTCGTGGGCCAGCACCGTTTCGTCGTAGGTGTAGGCGTTACCACGGTCGTACAGCGTCGCCTGGGTGATGACCCAGTCGGCGGAGACGCCGAGGGAGCACCCGGTGGTGTTACCGGCGATGGTGCGGACCACGACCACGGTGACCGGCGCCGCGACCAGGCCACCCTCGGTATCCCCGGCCGCGAGGTGCCGACGGTAGAACTCGGTGCGGCCCAACAGGTCGTCCACCATCAAGCCGCGATTGGCGCGTGGGTCCAGGGCCGCCGCCGGTGGGATCTCCGCCGCGACGCGCACCCCGACCACCCGGATGCGGATGCCGGCGTGCCGCTGCAGGGTGCTGTCGGCCGCCTGCAGGGCCGGCTGCACAGCCGCGGGCGTACACAGTTCCCGCCCGGAGTCGTCGCGGAGGATCAGCACCTGCACCCGGAGCACATCCGGCGTGCGCCGGCGGCCGGTGATCGTATCGGCGGCCGCTTCACCGGCCCGGCTGACACCGCTGGCCATATCGAATGTGATGCCTGCTGCAGTGCGCCCGAATGCCCGGGCCGCCCCGGCGACCGGTTGCAGCGGGCCGCCCGGCCCGAAGATGCTCATGGTTGGCCCCCGGTGCGGCCGCTCCGGTCACGAGCTACAGCGGTGGCCATGGAACGGGCGACCGGCCGCGCGGTGGCATCGGGTACACCGGGTACATCTGCAGGTAGTCGATCCGCTTCGCCAGGGTGTCCACCTCGACGGTGGTGAGGAAGTCGCCCATCTCCTCGCGCAGCTCGCCGCTCATCCCGGTGGCGAGGCGGGCCAGACCGTCCGTCACCGACTCGGGGAGCGCGGTGCCGGCCCAACCCCAGAGGATCGTGCGCAGCTTGTCGTCGGTGTGGAAGCACAGGCCGTGATCGACACCGAGCACCCGGCCGTCCGGCGTGACCAGGATGTGCGAACCCTTGCGGTCGGCGTTGTTCACCACCACGTCGAACCCGGCCAGCAACTTCAGCTTGTCCTGGTCGGCGTGCACCACAGCGACGTCGGAACCGTCCATGTCGACCGCCCGCATGACCGGCAGCCAGCCCCTGGGCACCCGCTTCGCCGGCACCAGGTCCACCAGCTCGGCCACGTCCTCGGGCTGGTCGACCCAGCGCTGCACCATGCCGGTGCCGTAGGGGCCGCCGCGCAGAATGGTCAGCGGCACGCAGTCCCACCCGGCGTACTCGGCGATCCGCCGGGCGGCCACTTCGCGGTGGGCGAGGGTGCCATCGGGAAAGTCCCACAGCGGCCGCTCGCCTCGGATGGGTTTGTAGACGCACTCCAGCTCGACGCCGTCGAGCGACGCGGTGGCCAGCAGGGTGAGGTTCGAGGCATCGGTGAGCCGTCCGCTGATGTCGAGCGTTCCTTCGGTGAGCACACGACGGACCGTCGCGTCGTCCGGTACGTCCGGTGTCTCCAGGTTGCTGTTGGTCACCCTGTTCAGCCGATGCCGCCGCGGTGATAGCCGTTCAACCGGGGGCAGATGTGGCCTTCCGGGTCGAGCGGGTTGGCGCACAGCGGGCATGGCGGGCGGCCGGCGGAGACGACGAGCTCGGCCCGGCGGGCGAAGTCCTGCGCCTCGGCCAGGCTCAGGAAGACGCGGAGTGCGTCCGGTCCGTCCTCCCGGTCCTCCAGGACGATGTCCTCGCCCACCTCCTCCTCGCTCAGCGCCAGCAGTTCGACGATGACCTGCGACTCCTCGCCGTCCCAGGCCAGGCCCATGGTGCCGACGCGGAACTCGGCGTCGACCGGGGTGGTCAGGGTGAGGTCGTCGGCGCCCGTCGATGTGCTCGGGGCGTTGACGTCGAAGCGCTTTGCTACCTCGGTGATCAGCGAGCCGAGACGGTCGGCGAGCACCGCGACCTGTTGTTTTTCGCAGGCCACCGAGAAGATCCGGCGACCGTCGGCGACCTGCAGGAAGAATTCGCGTTCGCCAGGCTGCCCGATGGTCCCGGCGAGGAACCGATCAGGTGAGCGGAAGACGTGGATCTGTCGTGTCATATCACCTCCGAGCTTATGCCAACGGTTCGCGCGGCGGGCTGCTCCAAGCGGCCACCGCCCACCGGGTAGCACGCGTTGTGGCAGTCGTCACGTGGTGAAGCGGGGACGGGTCAGGCGCCGCCGCCCGGTACGGCATCGGAGTCGCCGGGCGACGGGGCGGCCGAGGACTCCGCAGCGTCCGCCGCCGCGTCGGCGGCATCGCCGGTTGGCTTCGGCGGCGCCTTGAGCGAACCCAGTTCGCCGGAGTCGTTGACCCGCTCCACAAAGGGCCGGTGCGGGGTGTACCGGATCACCGACAGCGATGCCGGGTTGACCACGATCCGTTGGAAACCGTCCAGATGGAGCCCGAGTGCGTCGGCCAGGACCGCCTTGATGACGTCGCCGTGGGAGCAGATGAGCACCACCGCGTCGGGGCCGAGCTCGGCGATCAGCTCGCGGATCGCCGCCACCGCGCGAACGCCCACGGCCGCCAGTCCTTCGCCGCCCGGGAATACGGCAGCCGACGGGTGCGCCTGCACCGTGCGCCACAGCTCCTCGTCGGCGAGGTCCTTGAGCGCCTTCCCGGTCCAGTCGCCGTAGTCCACCTCGGCGAGCCTCGGCTCCAGCCGGACCGTCAGGCCGCAGGCCGCAGCCAGCGGCGCCACCGTCTGCTGGCAGCGCTCCATCGGTGAGCTGACCAGCGCATCCAGCGGGATGCCGGACAGGCGGGCGGCCACCGCCTCGGCCTGTTCCCGGCCGCGGTCGTCCAGCGACACACCGGGAGTACGCCCGGCCAGCACGCCTGCGACGTTGGCGCTCGACCGGCCGTGGCGGAGGAGGACAACGGTCGTCATGCGGACACTCCTGCGTGGGCGAGGGCGGCTGGGAGCAACAGGACGGGTGGCAGCGGGTTCGGGGTCATCGCAAGGCCCCGGCCGACAGGGCGACGATCAGCGCGACGCCGATGACCCAGCGGTACCAGACGAAGGTGGTGATCTTGTGCCCCGAGACGAACTTCAGCAACCAGGCGACCGAGACGTAGGCGACGACGAACGCCACCACCGTCGCCACCAGGGTCGGCGCCAGGCCGACGTGCACGGGGTCCGGATGCTCCGCTGTCGGCACCGGCGTCTTCAGCGCGGCCGGCAGCTCGAACACCCCGGCGCCGATGAGCGCCGGGATGCCGAGCAGGAACGACAGCCTGGTGGCGGCCACCCGGTCCAGGCCCCGGACCAGGCCGATCGAGATGGTCGCGCCGGAGCGGGAAACGCCCGGGATCAGCGCGAGGCACTGGGCGAACCCGATCAGCAGCACGTCGAGCAGGTTGAGGTCCTTCTCCGGGCGGTCCTGCCTGGCGACGGCCTCGGCGTAGAGCATCACCACCCCCCACAGGATGAGGGCGAACGCGACGATCCACAGGCTGCGCAGCTGGTCGGAGATCACGTGCCGCAGCAGGAATCCGATGATCGCGATGGGCAGCGAGCCGATGATCACCAGCCAGGCCATTCGGTAGTCCGGGTCCCGTCGGGCGGACCGGTGCGCGAGACCCCGCACCCAGGCGCGCAGCAGCCGCCAGATGTCGGACCGGAAGAAGATGATCACCGCGATGATGGCGCCGACCTGGATGACGGCGGTGAACGCGGTGATACCCGGGTCGTCGATCCGGTACCCGAGCATCCGCGACACGATGGTGAGGTGCCCGGTGGAGGACACCGGCAGGAACTCGGTCAGCCCCTCGACGATGCCCAGGATGATGGCGGCGATCAGCGTCACGCGAGGATCCCGGCAGCCGCTGCGGCAGCGTGCACCGTACGGAGCGCGTCCAACTGCGCGTCCAGGGCGGTGTCGGCCGGCGAGATGTTCATTGTGGTGACTCCTTGGGATGCGAGGGTGCGCAGTCGGTCGACGACGCGAGCGGGATCGCCCAGCAGGCTGGTGCGGTCCAGGAATTCGAACGGCACGGCAGTGGCGGCGCCGGTGTAGTCGCGGGCCAGGAACCGCTCCTGCACCTCGTCGGCCGCTCGCTCGTACCCCATCGCGGTGGCGATGCCGTGGTAGAAGTTCACCTTCTTGGAACCCATGCCGCCGATGTAGAGCGCGGCGTACCAGCGGACGGGGTCGGC
>CAXSEW010000370.1:0-4880 GCA_964236185.1 uncultured Nakamurella sp.
CCGCGGGTGGTCGTTCCCCACCTACGTCGGCAACACCAAGCACCTCGCCGGCGGACCCATGCTCGGCAACTCCGTCAGCTCCAGCATCTCCAACGTCATGGACCGCGCCGGCATCCCCGGCACCCCCCACGCCCTGCGCCACTGGTTCGGCACCGCCCTCCGCGAAGCCGGCGTCGACTCCCAGGTGATCAAAGAACTCATGGGCCACGAATCCCTCGCTACCACCGCGATCTACGTCGACGTACCACTCAAACAACGAACCGCCGCGGTGGACCGACTCCCGCATCAGCACAGGCTGGAACCGATCAACTTCCACGGACGAAGACAGCCAAATTGCCTTGGTCGACCGACCGCAACGGGTTGCTCGCGGGAGCCGTATTCCGGGTGGCCAGCAGTTCTTGAGTCACCGCCCGCGTGAGGGGGTGCTTCGCTTCCGTTTTCCCGCTCCGGTCAGCCGGAGTGCGAGGACATAGAACACCACGCCCGCGACCCCGCCGACGATTCACGAGATGTCCACGCCACCCAGCCTGCCCACGAGGAACCCTGTGTAGAAGGTCTGCGCGATGAACGGCACCTGAGCGGCGACGGCGACGATGTAAGCGATCAGCCCCGGCCACAGGAATCCGCGGTAGCGGCCAGTGGGGGTTGAGAACGACGGGACGTCGTAATCGCCGCGCTGGACGAAGTAGTAGTCGGGCGGGTTGATCGCACTCACGGGATGAGCACATCAAGCAGCACGCCTTGAGCTGGCGGAGCTTGGTGGCCGGCGTGATGGTACGGCGTGCTGAACCAGCCGCGCCGGCAAGTCGTCCTTCCCTGAAGCTCCGCGAAGCGCTATCTTTCAAACAATCAAAGTCTGAGTGTTTGGGGGTGCCGAGGTGGAGGTCGATGAGGTTCTGAGCGCGTTGCGTCCGCGCGCCGTCGAACTGCTCGAAGACCTCGTGCGCGCCGACAGCACGGTAGGGCGAGAGATGCTGGCTCAGGAGGTGCTGGCTCAAGCGCTGACTGTGTTGGGGTTCGCGGTGGAGCGGCTCGAGATTCCGCGATCCATCGTGCAGGACCCCCTCGCCGGGGTGCCGCTCCTCCCCTACGCGGGCCGGTTCGTCCTGATTGCGCGTCGTCCCGGTGAACCCAGACGTTCGGGCGCCGCGAGTCTGCTGCTGAACGGCCACATGGACGTTGTGCCCGTCGAGGACGCCGGCGGCTGGACGACCTCGCCGTTCGAGCCGCTGGAGCGTGACGGTTGGCTGCTGGGCCGCGGAGCAGGCGACATGAAATGCGGGTTCGCAATGGGCTGGCTCGCAATTGCGGCCTTGGACGCCGCTTGCCCGGGATGGCAACGCGGTGAACTCACGATCGTCTCGGCGATCGAGGAGGAATGCACCGGCAACGGCACCCTTGCGGCCTGCCGGGCGGGCGTGGTGGCCGACGCCGCGCTGCTACTGGAACCCACTGATCTGCAGCTGCTGCTGGCGGGTATCGCGATCGTGTGGGTAGAGATCACCGTACCGGGGCTAGCGGGTCATGCCGAGGCCGCCGGTCGCTCGGTCAACCCCATCCTAGCTTCCACGCCGGTATTCCAGGGCCTGCTTCGGTTGGAAGCGGCGATGAACGAGCAACACGTCGCCGGGGGCGGCGATCCGGCCTTCGAGGCGATCGACAAGCCGTATCTGGTCAATGTTGGCCGGTTCAACTCCGGATCCTGGGCTTCCAGCGTCCCAGAGGTGGCTACTTTGGAGGTCCGGGTCGGGCACCCTGCCGGTTGGAGTCCCGAAATGACGCTGGAGCGGGTTCGCAGCGCTGTGCTCGAAGCCGCGGCGGGCGATCCGTGGCTGACCGCGCATCCACCGACGTTCCGACTGAGCGGTTATCGGGCGCAGCGGTATGCCCAGGATGCCGACGATCCGTTAGTTCGCCGACTGGCCGCCGCGCACCGGACCGTGCACGGGAGCGAGCCGGCCGCGGTGGCGGTCGGGTCGACAACCGACGGCCGCTACTACCGCAATCTCGTCGGGATCCCGACGGTCGCGTACGGGCCGCGCACCCGCAACCTCCACGGGGTCGACGAGGCGGTCGAGCTGGACAGCATCGTCCAGGGTGCACGCACGCTGACCCGGTTTCTTGCCGACTGGCTCGGCGGTGAACATGCCGACGTCCGGTGAGCGCCTTCGCGCCCGCCCGGCGACGCACCAGGCGCTGCGTCCGCTGGTCGCCGAGACCGCCGCGGCACGTATCGCTGATCGTTTCGTCACCGCTTTCGCTCTCGGGCAGTTCGTGGTGGGTCAGCGGCTGCCCACGCTGCCGGAGCTGGCCGGGATGCTGCAGGTCAGCCAAACAACGGTGCGTGAGGCGATAAGCCGGCTGTCTGCTCTGGGATATGTGAAAGTTCGCCGCGGACGGAACGGCGGCACCTTCGTCGCCGCTCAATGGGGACCGGCCTCGGACGCTGGGGTACGGCGTTCACTCGGCGAGAGTTGGGGCACTTTGCGGGAAGCGCTTGACTTCCGGTCTCTGATCGAGCAGCAGATCGCCCGGGTTGCCGCGCAGCGCATCACCGAATCGGACGTGCCCCGCATCGACCGGGCGGTACGCGGCTACGCCGATGCAGGTAGCGACCGGGACGCGTCGCGGCTCGCCGATATCGAGATGCACCAGGCCATCGCTGCCGCGACGCACAACTGGCAACTCGGCGAGCTGAGCCTGCGGCTGCAGCAGCAAGTCGCGTTGGGCTTCCACGGCGAGCCTTATACATCGCAGGTCCGGGAGCTAGCCGTCGCGCAGCACGCGGCCCTGGCGCAAGCCGTGATCGGCAGGCAGCCGGACACCGCCGCCGTCCTGGCCCGGGAACACTTTGCACTCACCGAACAACTGCTGCACGAGCTCCACGATCGCACCTCATCCGACCTGTCCTCCGAAGGAGCCTCATGCCCACCGCATCAGTGAATGGCATCGACATCGGCTACACCCTGGAAGGTGACGGAGAGCAGACCGTCGTGCTGGTCAACGGTCTGGCCGACGAGAAAGAGTCGTGGGCATTTCAGACGCCCGCGTTGCTCGAGGCCGGTTACCGGGTTTTGACCTTCGACAACCGTGGCGTCGGCGCAACCTCCAAACCGGCCGGCCCGTACACCGCCGAGTTGCTCGCGGACGACACCAAGGCGCTCGTCGAGAAACTCGGCATCACCCGATTCCACCTGATGGGCGTCTCCATGGGCGGCATGATCGTCCAGGAGTACGCGCTGAAGTACGGCGCCGACCTGAAATCGCTCACCCTCGCCTGCACCTATGCGGCGCCGGGGCCCTTTTGCTCCCGGATGTTCGCGATGTGGCAGGACATGGTGCCGGTTCTGGGCGTGCCGTTCATCATGCGCGACGTGACGTTGTGGGCGTTCACGCTCGAATTCTTCGGCACCCGGCAGCAGGAACTCGCCGAGTTCGAGAAGGCGATGCGCTACATGAACATGTCGACGGCCGCCTACCTGGCGCAGCTCGCCATCATCCAGGATCACGACACAACGGACCGGCTGGCGCACCTCGCTGTGCCGACGCTCGTGCTCGCCGGCGAGCAGGACATACTCATCCCCACCGCTCTATCGCACGACCTGCACGAACTCATCCCCAACTCACAATGGCGCACGGTCGCCGGCGGCCACGGCTGCATCTGGGAACACCCGGACGACTTCAACGCCGCCTTCACCGACTTCCTTCGGCGCCACAGCGCCGCCTGATCAGCGGTCCACCCTCTTCTCTGAGTCGAAGCGAGGCCACCTGCCATGTCATCCCCCACGTCCGCCGTCAGCGGCGAAACCCTCGAAGCGTCGAAGAAGCTCGGACTGCTCGGCGTGCTCATGCCAGGGGTCTCGCAGGTCGCGCCCGCCTTCAATCTATTTTTCACCACGGCCGTGATGGCGTCGCTCGCCGGCCCATCCGTGCCTCTGGTGTTCCTGATCTCCATGGTCGGGATGCTCGCCACCGCTCTGAGCCTCGCCCAGTTCTCAAGCGTCTACCCCAGCGCCGGATCATTCATCACCTACATCAGCCGCGCGCTCGGCGTCCGCGTCGCGACCGCCGTCGGAGTCATCACCATCGTCGGCTATATCATCACCTTCGCGGGAATCTACATCTTCGCGGGCCAATACATCGTCGCCAATGTCTTCAACGTCACGTCAACCGGCGCCGGGGTCAATCTGCTCACGGTGCTAATCACCGTCGTCTACGGCATCATCGTGACAGTCCCGGTGATCGTCGGCCTGCGGTTCGGCGTGCGGGTAACCGTGGTGCTCTACCTGGTCGAGGTCGTCGTCCTGCTCGTCATCAGTCTGGCGGTGGTGTTCCAGGGCGGCACCGGCGGGCTCTCCGCAGCACCCTTCCACTGGCCGTCCGGGACGAACGCATCAAACATCTTCGTCACGTTCGGGCTGGCCGTCGTCGCATTCGGCGGCTTCGAGGCATCCGCGCCGCTCGCGGAAGAGACCGCGAACCCGCGACGCAATGTTCCGATCGGTCTAGTCGGCTCTGTACTGATCTCAGGAATCATCTACGTGCTCGGTTCATATGCGGTCATCTCCGCCTTCGGCATCAGCAACATCGACTCGTTTGCGAAAGACCCCAACCCGTTCGCTACCGCGACGGTGCGCTTCCTGCATGTCTCCTCAGCATTTGCGGTGCCGTTTCTCGTCGGAATCTTCCTCATCAGCCTCACCTCCTCCTACATCTCCGCCAACACCCAAACCGCCCGCGTGCTCTTCGCCGGCGCCCGCGGGCGGCTGTGGCCCCGCGCGCTCGACCGCCTGCATCCGAGGTTCAAGACGCCATGGGTCGCGGCCGTCGCGTTCGTGGTTCCGAGCATCGTGATCGGCTGCATCATGCAGTTCCTCAAC
>CAXSEW010000371.1:0-4876 GCA_964236185.1 uncultured Nakamurella sp.
CCTGCTCCCGCATCGCCCACGGTGACCCGTATTCGGTGAGCAGCGTCAGGAACGGAACCGCGTCGAACGCCTCGGGCCCCAGCACGCCGGCTCCCGACCAGGCGCCGCGGGCGATCAGTTCCATCGCGACCACCGGGCACACCGCCGTCTGCCAGACGACGGCCTGCGAGTTGTACTCGCGCATCGACCACTCGTTGTCGACCACGTGGTAGAGGTAGACCTCCCGCGGATCTCCGGCTTTGTCCAACCCCTTGATCCATGCTCCCGCACAGGTTTTCCCGTGCATGCGGTCGCCCAGCGTGGCGGGATCGGGCAGTAGCGCAGCGATCACGTCGCGCGGGGACACCATCACCGAACCGACCTGCAGCCGCTCCGTGGAGTCGATACCCAGCTTGCGCTGCAATTTGAGCATCTCGATGAATTCCTGGCCCAGCCCGTACTTGAAGGTCACCCGCCCGGTGTTCAACCACCGCGGCATCAGCAGCACTTCCTCGTGCTCGACGTTGACGCACTCGACCGGCCCGATGCCCTCCGGGAAGTCGAAGATCTCCGGCTCGCTGAACGGCGCGGTGGTGAACCAGCCGCGGTCCTTCTCGTAGATCACCGGCGGGTTGAGGCACTCCTCGATCGTCGTCCAGATGGAGAACGTCGGCGCGAAGTCGTAGCCGTCGACCTGCAGGTTGCCGCCGTCCCGGACCCCGATCTCGTCGATCGAGGAGAACAGGTGGTCGGAGGCGTACTTGGCGAAAACGTCGGCCAGGCCGGGCTCCACCCCCATGCCGACCAGCGCGATCCGGTCGGCCGCCTCCCACTGCGGCGCCATCGCGAACTGCTCGTCCCCGAGCATCACGCCCGGAGTGTTGAACGGGTCGGTGGGATGGGGGTGCGACAGGGACATCGCCATGTCCAGGTAGTGCGCCCGGCCACGGAGCGCCGCGTTGAACAGCGGCATGACGAACCGCGGGTCGGTGGCATTGAGCAGCAGGTCGCAGCGATACCGCTCGAGCAGGCCCACCACGTCGTCGATGTTCGTGGCGTCCACCTGGGCGGGGATGAACCGGCCGTCGCCGGCGGCCTCGGCCGCGTGCTGCGCCCTGGTCAGGTCGTAGTCGGCCACCACCATGGCCTCGATGTAGTCTCGGCGCGCCGCGGTGGCGACCACTGCGGAACCCACACCGCCGGCGCCGACGAGCAGCACCCGGAGCTTGCCATCGGCCGACCGCACGGTCGACTGCGAACGCCCGGCCAGCACCGGCGTCGACTCGTCCCATACCGAACCGGTGGCGGCGTCGGCCCGTCGGCGGGCGATACCGGACAGCGTCTCGAGCACCACCCGGTTGCCCAGCATGGCCGTCACGTCCGCGTGGTCGTACGGCGGCGCCACCTCGACGATCTCCATGCCCACCAGGTTGGTCTCCCGGCCGATCCGGCGGACCGCATCCAGCAGCTCCCGCCCGGTCATCCCGCCCGGCTCCGGAGTGCCGGTACCCGGCGCCAGACCCGGTTCCACCACGTCGATGTCGACGGACAGGAAGACCCCGTCGGTATCCTGCGACGCCAACGCGATCGCCTCGGTCAGCACCGCGTCCAGACCGCGGCGCTGCATCTCGGCCATCTCGTAACCACGCATGCCCTGCTCGGCCATCCAGGCGAGCTCCGGCGGCTCGGGCCAGTACCCGCGCAGGCCGATCTGGAAGAACTTGCTACCCAGGACCGCACCCGACTCGATGACCCGCCGCATCGGCAGGCCGTGGCCGTAGAGCGAACCGAACTGGATGTCCCCGGTGTCGGCGTGCGCGTCGAAATGCAGTACGGAAATGCGGCCGTACCCGAAATGTTCGGCCAGGCCGGTGATGTCGGCCATCGCGATGGTGTGGTCGCCGCCCAGCACGATCGGTATCTTGCCTGCGGTCGCCAGCTGGGTGACGACGTTCTGCAGCGCCCGCAGCGACCGGATCGTTTCGGTGGGAGCCATTTCGACGTCGCCGGCGTCCACCACCCCGAGGTCGAGCAGGGGGTCGACCCGGAGCGACAGGTGCGGGCGCGACCCGGTGTGCTCGGAATAGTCGACGGTGCGCAGCGCCGTCGGTCCCATCCGGGCGCCGGAACGGTAGGAGGTGCCCGAGTCGTACGGTGCGCCCACGATCACCGCGGACGCCGCGGCGTAGCTGGACGGATCGGACAGGTCGCACCGCGGAACACCGGTGAAGGTGATGTCGGGGCCGTACATTGCGCCGTAGCGCGCCATGAGATTCAACTCTCCTGCTGGTGGAACACCCGGCGATCTGCCGGGTGCGAAATGATGGCTTGCTCAGGAATCGAAGCCGAGGCCGAACCGATCCAGCGACCGCAGCCACAGGTTCCGGTGACCCGCCTGGGCGTCGGCCCTGGCCACCGACCAGCGGGTCAGGTTGATCACCGCGGAACGCAGCGGTTCGGGCGGGAACGGCACCGGCTTGCCGCGGACGGTGGTCAGGCTGGTCAGCTCGGTGCGCTCCCCCGACAGCAGGTCCAGCATCACCTGTGCGCCGAATCGGGTGGACCCCACGCCCAGGCCGGTGTAGCCGGTCGCGTAGGCGACCTTGCCGCCGTACCCGGTACCGAAGAACGGGAAGAACCGCGAGCACGTGTCGATCACGCCGCCCCAGGTGTGGGTGAATCGCAGGCCCTCCAGTTGCGGAAAGGTGGCGAAGAAGTGCTCGGCCAGGGTCCGGAAGGTCTGCGGCCGCTGGTCCAGGGCCGGGTCGATGCGGCTGCCGTAGTGATAGATGGCTTCGTATCCACCCCAGAGGATGCAGTTGTCGTCGGTCAGCCGGTAGTAGTGGAACTGGTTACCGGCGTCGCTGACCCCCTGGCGGCCCTTCCAGCCGATCGACTCCAACTGCGCTTCCGACAGCGGCTCGGTCGCCATCGCATAGTCGTACACCGGCACCACGTACGGCCGGACCCGGCGCAGCAGCGATGGAAAAGCGTTGGTACCCAGCGCGACCCGGTCGGCCCGGACGGCGCCGTGCGGGGTGGTGACGACCATGTCCCTGCCGTCCCGCTCCAGTGACCGGACGAAGGTGTCCTCGTGGATCCGCACCCCGAGAGATTCGCACGCAGCCGCCAGCCCCCAGACCAGCCGGGCCGGGTCCACCAGCACGGTCTTGTCGCGGCCGTTGATGGCGGCCAGGTACGTCGGCGAGTTGACCAGAGCCCGGGTTTCGCCCGCGTCCAGCAGTTCGGCGTCGTCCCCGAAGTCGAGCATCCGTTCGTAATCCGCGGCCAGGTCGGCGATCTGGTAGCTCTCGGTCGCCACTTTCAACTCGCCGGTCTGCTCCAGTTTGCAGTCGATGGCGAAGTCCTCGATGGTCCGCACGATGCCGGCGAGGTTGTCCCGGCCGCGGCGCTCGAGGCGGGGCATGTCCTGCGGATACCAGTCCATCCCGTTGGCCTGGCCGTGGGTCAGCGACGCCGAGCAGAACCCGCCGTTCCGGCCTGATGCGGCCCAGCCGAGCGTCTTGCCCTCCAACAGCACCACGTCGCGGGACGGGTCCTCCTGCTTGGCCAGCAACGCCGTCCACAGACCTGAGTAGCCGCCGCCGACGACGACGAGGTCGGCCCTGGCGGATCCGGTCAGCTGCTCGCGCGGTTCCGGCGCATCGACGTCATCGAGCCACCAGCACACTGGCTCGGCATCGGAGAGGGAACTGCGGACGGCCCTGGACCGGGCCGCCCTGGATCGGTTCGCCGGTAGCAGAGGTGACATGGCCGTTCACCCCTGCTGCACGTTGTGCGGGAGCTTGCGGGAGGTCTCGATGACGGTGCCGGTCTTGCCGTCCCAGATTGCGGCCGACAGCGACGCCCCCCGTGGATCCGGCGCCGGATCGAGCAGATGTTGGGTGGTACGGGTCATGGCGGTCTCCGGTCTGGTGAAGGGACGGACGTACATCAGGTGGTCCAGCCGGACACCGGGCGCGGATGCAGCGCCCGGGACACGCCGGCGAACGGCGTGTCGACCTGCCATCGAAGGCCGGGCAGGTCGCCGGGTGGTTGGCGTAATGGTATCCGGCGGCGACCGGTGTGCAGGTGGGCCTGGATTCGCGTCCCGCGTGGTGGTGCGTTCCGGGTGGCCGGTCGAGGGTGCAGGTTAGGATCAGCGCCGTCCGGGGCACCGCGCCGGCTTTGTGCGACGGCTTCCCGTCGGCCCGACGAGGTCCGGTCCGCTGCCCGCTGTAGGCGAAGGAGACCAGTGTCAGTACCGCGCGAAGACCAGGTCGACCGGGAGCCCGGGGCGCCGCAGGGCGACCGGCCGGGCTACTTCGGTACCCGATTCACCCGCAACGAGCAGCGCGGCCTGGTCTGGCAGCACATCTGCCGGTACCTCCAGACCTGGATCCCGGTCGACTCCGACGTACTCGAGGTGGGCGCCGGTTGGTGCGACTTCGCCAACGCGGTGACCGCACGGAGTGTGACCGCGATGGACATCGACGACGTGGTGACGCAAGCGGCGAAGCCGGGTGTGACCGCCATGGTCGGCGACTGCACCGATCTGAGCCGCTTCGCCGACGGCAGTTTCGACCGGGTGGTCGCCTCGAACCTGCTGGAGCACCTGGAACGGCCGATGGCGGAGAAGTTGCTGGCCGAGGCGATGCGGGTGCTCCGACCGGGCGGGCGCCTGGTGCTGATCCAGCCGAACTTCCGGTTGAACCCGAACGAGTACTTCGACGACTACACCCACGTCGCCATCTACACCGACCGCTCGCTGCGCGACTTCCTCAGCGCCTCCGGCTGGAACGTCCAGCACGTGGCCGCGCGCTTCCTGCCGCTGAGCATGAAGTCGCGCGGCTCGGGTCTGACGTTCCTGGTGCCGTGGTACCTGCGGTCCCCGATC
>CAXSEW010000372.1:0-4861 GCA_964236185.1 uncultured Nakamurella sp.
ATGTCGCTGCGATCGATGAAGAAGAACGCGTTGACCGCGGACAGCATCCCGGCCGACGCCAACTCGGCAATGCTCGACCCCGCAGACGCACGGCGGCTGCGGGACGTGACCGAGCAGCTGCTCGCCTGAGGCTTGCCGACCCCACCACCGGGCCTGGCCTATCGTCGAGCCGATGACCCAGTATTCGCTGCCGTGCGACGGTTTCCAGCTGGCCTACGACGTGCTCGGCGAAGGCGCGGCAGTGGTGTTGCTGCACGGCTGGCCGGGCACCCGGCACGACTACCGGGAGGTCGCTCCGCTGCTGGCCGGCCGGGCCCGGGTCGTGCTCCCCGATCTGCGTGGTTTCGGCGAGTCCGACAAGCACCGGCTTCCACCGAAGGAGTGCTACTCACAAGAGGCCCAGGTGCGTTCGGTGCTGGCGCTGCTCGACGAGCTGAAGATCGACCGAGCTGTGTTCGGCGGTTACGACGTCGGCAGCCGGGTGGTGCAGGCGTTGGCGCGTTCGGCGCCGTCCCGGGTCGCCGGACTGGTGATGACGCCGCCGCAACCCGGCGCAGGCGCCCGACTGCTGGCACCCTCGGTGCAGCAGGAATTCTGGTACCAGACCCTGCACCGGTTGGAGCTGGCCGAGGAACTGATCGACGGGAACGCCGCCGCGGTCCGCAGCTACCTCACGCACTTCTGGAACCACTGGTCCGGCCCGGAGTTCCGGCTCGACGATTCCTGGTTCGCCCGGCTGGTCGAGAGGTACTCGGCCAGAGGCGCTTTCGTGTCGTCGATCGCGTGGTACCGCTCGCGGCCGGTGCCGTCGTCCAGTGCCGCCGACGAGCCACCAGCGGCTGGCATGCGCATATAAGCGCCTGCGGAAGTACTGTGGCCCACCGAAGATCCGCTGTTTGCCGCGGACTGGTCGGACCGGCTGGGTGAGTGGTATTCAGATGTCCGGTTGACCGTGGTTCGAGGAGCCGGTCACTTCGTGCCGTCGGAGGCTCCCGCCGATTTCGCCGCCGCAGTGCTGCGACTCCTCGGCTGATCCGCGCCCGATCCTCGCGTCAGGACAGTGGCAGCGCGGCCCGCAACCGATCGGCCAGCTCCACCGCAGCCCGCCGCAGGGCGCTCACCGATGGGCCGGCCTGCAGCACCTCCCGGCTGGTGGTCGGCAGCACCGCCGACAGGTTGTCGCCGAACACGACGCGCAGGTCGTCGACCGTCCCGCCCTGAGCACCCAGGCCTGGCGCAAGGAGCGGGCCGTTGACCGCGGACAGGTCGACGCCGGTCCGGCCGACCGTAGCGCCGACCACCAGACCGACCGGCCCCAGCGGCGTGTCGTCGCGATTCTCCTCGGCGGCGGCATCAGCGATGCTCTGCGCCACCGAGCGACCATCGGCGCCGACGGCGTGCTGGAGCGCCGGGCCTTCCGGGTTGGAGGTCAGCGCGAGCACGAAGACACCCCGGCCGCTGGTCCGGGCGGCCTCGATCGCCGGCCGCAGCGACCCGAAGCCGAGATACGGCGAGAGCGTGACCGCGTCGGCGGCCAGCGGTGACCCTTCCGTCAGGTAGGCCGCGGCGTAGGCGTCCATGGTGGAACCGATGTCACCGCGCTTCGCATCCAGCAGCACCAGTGCACCCGCGTCGCGAGCATCGGCGATCAGCCGCTCCAGGACGGCGATCCCGGCCGAGCCGTACGCCTCGAAGAAGGCAGACTGCGGTTTGAGTACCGCGACCGTCCCGGCCAGCGCCTCGACTGTGGTTCGGGAAAATTGGCGTAACCCGACAACGGTTTCCGGCAGACCCCAGGATCGGAGCAGAGCGGGGTGCGGATCGATGCCGACGCAGAGCGGCCCCCGGTCGGCCATCGCGGTGACGAGCCGCGCGCCGAACGGGGTCACTGGTGTCCACCTGTCAGGTAGTGGGGCCGGGCACGCTGCGCGCACGCCCGGTTGAGGCCGGCGACGAGGCCCGGTCCGGCGTAGACGAGGCCGGTGTAGAGCTGCAGCAGCGAAGCGCCGGCGTCGAGCATGGCCATGCCGTGTTCCGGAGTGCTGATCCCGCCGACGCCGATCACCGGCAGGTTGGTGTGCGCGGCCACGAACCGGACCACCTCCAGCGCCCGGCGGCGCAGCGGCAGTCCGGACAGCCCGCCGGCCTCCCGGGCGAGAGTGGCGTCTGTTGAAGCGATACCGTCGCGGGCCAGCGTGGTGTTGGTCGCAATGACGCCGGCGATGCCTTGCTCCTGGCACACCTGCAGCAGTTCGGCGATGGCGTGGTCGGTGAGGTCGGGAGCGATCTTGACCAGCACCGGCAACGGCCGCCCGCCCGTCGACAGCGCAGCCGCAGAGCCGGTCAGCGCACCCAGGAGCTCACCGAGCGGGACGCGTTCCTGCAGGGTGCGGAGCCCCGGCGTGTTGGGCGACGAGACGTTGACGGCGATGTAGTCGGCGCACCCGTGGACGGCGCGCAGTGAGGTCAGGTAGTCGGGCACCGCCTGCTCGATCGGGACGGCCTTCGTCTTGCCCAGCGAGATCCCCACCGGGATCCCGATGGTGCCTACCGATTGCAACGTCTGCGCCAGTGCAGCCGCACCGGCGTTGTTGAAGCCCATCCGGTTGACGATGCCCTCGGAGGCTCTGAGCCGGAACAGCCGTGGTGTGTCGTTACCGGGTTGCGGCAGCGCCGTCACGGTGCCGAACTCGACGAATCCGAAACCGAGTGCAGGCCAGGCCTTCGCGGCGACGCCGTCCTTGTCCATGCCGGCGGCGAGACCGATCGGGGACGGGAAGTCGACGCCGAACACCGTGCGCGGTGCCTGGTTCCGGGCCAGCAGCAGCGACAGCGCCTTCGCTGCCGGCGCAACCTTGCTGACCGTGCTCAGCGCGGCGAGGGTGGCATGGTGGGCCACCTCCGCGTTGCCGTGCCCCAGGCGGAACAGCACCGGCCGGGCGACCCGCCGGTAGCCGCTCTCCAGCACGGTCACCTTCGTGTCCGAGGCAACTGACGGCGCGGATCAACTAAGCCCGCGCGGAGGAAGTCGGCGACTCGCGTCACTGCAGTCCCATTTCGGCGTACTTGATCCGCGCCGGGCCAGTTGATCCGCGCGGGGTTTCGGGGCCGTCAATAGAGTCGGGCACAACAGCGGCGGCGCGGGCGGCGCGCAGCCGGGCCTGCAGCACCTGCAGCGGGGCAACGCCGACGTCCGAGCGGGTGATAGCCTCGATGCCCTGGATCGCCGCCGCGGCGCCGGCCACCGTGGTGATGCACGGGATGTCGGCCGCGACAGCAGCCGTCCGGATCTCGTAGCCGTCGATGCGCGGGCCGGACTGCCCGTACGGGGTGTTGATGACCAGATCCACCTTCCCCGCCTTGATGAAGTCGACGATGGTGGGCCCGTCGGCGCTCTCGGTGTGCTTGCGGACAACCTGGACGTCCATCCCGTTGCGCTGCAACATCTCCGCAGTGCCCTCGGTGGCCAGAATGGTGAAGCCCAGGTCCGCCAACCGCTTGACCGGGAACACCAGCGACCGCTTGTCGGCGTTGGCTACCGAGACGAAGACGCAGCCCTTGGTCGGCAGGGACCCGTAGGACGCGGTCTGCGACTTCGCGAACGCAGGGCCGAAGGCCATGTCGATCCCCATCACCTCACCGGTGGAGCGCATCTCGGGCCCGAGCAACGAGTCGACGCCGGTGCCATCCGGTCGGCGGAAGCGGTGGAACGGCATGACGGCTTCCTTGACGGACACCGGCGAGCCGGCCGGCATGGTGCCGCCGTCGCCCTCGGCCGGCAGCACGCCCTCGATCCGCAGCTCGGCGATGGTGGCGCCAGCCATGATCCGGGCTGCCGCCTTGGCCAGCGGCACCGCGGTCGCCTTGGACGTGAACGGCACCGTCCGGCTGGCTCGCGGGTTGGCCTCGAGGACGTACAGCGTCTGGTCCTTCAGCGCGTACTGCACGTTGAGCAGGCCGACCACCCCGCCGCCCAGTGCGATCGCCTCGGTGTGTGCCCGCACCCGGGCGATGTCACTGCGTCCCAACGTGATCGGCGGCAGTACGCAGGCCGAGTCGCCGGAGTGGATACCGGCCTCCTCGATGTGCTCCATCACCCCGCCGAGATACACCTGTGTGCCGTCGCAGAGCGCGTCCACGTCGATCTCGATCGCGTCGTCGAGAAAACGGTCCACCAGCACCGGGTGGTCACCGGTGATCTCGGTCGCCCGGCTGATGTAATCCGCCAGTGACGGCTCGTCGTAGACGATCTCCATGCCGCGGCCGCCGAGGACGTAGGACGGGCGCACCAGCACCGGGTAGCCGATGCGCGACGCCGCTTTCCGGGCCTGCTCGAACGACGTCGCCATGCCGAACGCGGGAGCCGGCAACTCGGCCCGCTGCAGCAGGTCGCCGAACCGTCCGCGGTCCTCGGCGAGGTCGATGGCATCGGACGACGTACCCAGGATGGTGACCGGCAGGCGCCCGGTGCCGTCCCGCTTCATCACCGACGCGCCGTCCAGCACGGACGCCAACTTCAGCGGCGTCTGCCCGCCGAGGGTGACGATGACCCCGGCCACCGTGCCCGACTCCTGTTCGGCAGCAATGACTTCCAGCACGTCCTCGGCGGTCAACGGCTCGAAGTAGAGTCGGTCCGAGGTGTCGTAGTCGGTGGACACCGTCTCCGGATTGCAGTTCACCATGACGGTCTCGAAGCCGGCGTCGCGCAGTGCCAGCGCGGCGTGTACGCACGAGTAGTCGAATTCGATGCCCTGCCCGATCCGGTTCGGCCCCGAGCCCAGGATGATGATCTTCGGCTTCACCGTCTGTGGCGCGACCTCGGACTCCGCCGCCGGATCGGTCTCGTAGGCCGAGTAGTGGT
>CAXSEW010000373.1:0-4860 GCA_964236185.1 uncultured Nakamurella sp.
ACGCCAACGGGGACTTCGTCGAGCCCGACGTGCACAGCTTGACCAGGGGTGTCGCCGCGATGGTGACGGACCCGTCCTCCGGCGTGCTGCGACCGGACTACTCGGTCCGGGCGGCAGGCGCCTACCCGCTGACCATCGTGGACTATGCGGCATCGGTACCGTCCGTCCTCACCGTGAAGGAGCGATCGGACTACTCCCGACTGTTGCAGTACATCGCCGGACCCGGACAGGTCGAAGGCGAGGCCCTGGGTCAACTACCCCGGGGTTATCTCGCCCTGCCGGCGGACCTCCGGGCCACGACATTGGCCGCGGCGGTCCAGGTCGGATCCGGCCTGCCGGCGATGCCCAACCCCGCCAAGCCGCCGACCACGCCGCCGACCATCACGCCGCCGACCACCGCGCATTCGAGCACACCGTCGAGTACCTCACCGCCGAGCACGCCGCCCAGCCCGACATCGGCGACGACCCCCCGACCGGTCCCAGGCACCTCACTGCCGGCCACCACGGGGTTGCCGATCTTCCCGCCGGTGACCTCGCAGAGGTCGTTCCCGCCGGTCGGTCAGGGCACTGCCCCGGCGATGCCCACCTTCCAGGCCAACGGTCCCGAGGTCACCTCGCCGACCGCCGGCGTCTTGCCGCCTGCCGGCAGGTTGCCGGTCGACGACAACGCGTCTACTGCGCCCGTTCTACCGGCCGAGCCGCCCACCGTGACTACCGCACTCACCAGCCGGACCACCCCTGCCACATCGGTCTCGCGGTCAGCTCCGGCCACCAAAGCCGCACCGTCCATGGCTGGGTCACGCCCGATTCAGGCGGTGCCCACTGCAGGACCGGGCGCCGGCTCCGCCACGGGTTCAGCCATGAGCGTCCAACTGGCTGCGGCAACCACCGGCGCCGATCCGGCGCCCGTCCCGTGGGTCGCCATCCTGTTCGCCGTCGGGGTCGCCGCCGCGCTCGGCGTACCGGTGGCAGGTCGAGCTCACCGCAGACGGCGCAATCGCACATGAACTGGACGATGTGCACCCAGTGCCTGAGAACCGGGCGTCGAACGCCCGTCCCTTCTGCCCCGAGGAAGTCGTTGTGATCAGAGTCCGCCCTCGTTCCACCCGGACAGCCATCCCCGCGGTGATGGGGCTGATGGTCGCCATCGTCGTCGGGGTGCTGACCTTCGGCGGCGCCGCCGCGGCAACCCCACCGGCAGTCGCCGCGAGCGCCACCGCCAAGTCCGGAACGGTCACCCTGACGAAAGCATCCGGATCCATCTCCGGAACGCTGGGTCTGGCGGTCGTGCCGGCCGCCGGATCGGGGGTGCAGACCTGTGATCCGGCAAATCCCGCTTTTGCAGTGGTCTACCTCGCCGCCGTCGGCGATGAATACGGCGTCGCGGGCGGATCGGTGAACTACACGATCCTGGCGCCGGCTGACGGATCCCTGCTGCCGGCCGGCGGGACACTGACCCAGTTCCTGCCGACCGTAGTGCCTCCCGCGTTCCCGGCGACGGGCGGTGACACGCCCATCGACGGTAAGACCAAGGGCACCTTCAGCCTTGGTGTCCGATGCCAGGACGAGAGCTCGACCCAGATCTTCCAGAACTACTGGACGACGATCACCGTCAACGATGGCACCTGGACGCTGGGCGGAGCCGTTCCGACGACCCCTTCGACGGCCACTTCACCAACTTCAGGACCGACGACGCCGCCGACCACCGATTCGGCGACGTCCCCCTCGGTCACCACGTCGCCCGATCCGTCGTCCACGTCCTCGTCGGGTCCGTCGAAACCCACTCGCTCCGGCACGCTGCTGATTGCCCCCGCTTCCGGCAATCTGCTCACCGGAAAGCACACCCTCACCGCCGTTCCCGCTGCCGGCTCGGCAGCTCAGCCCTGCGGGGACGTCCAGGCCTTCGCGCTCCTGTACTTCACTCCGGTCGGCGACGAATACGTGCCGGCCGGCAAGCAAGGCGCAGTACTCAAGGCCCGGCCACTGCAGGCAGCTGGTCTCGACATCCCGGTGGGTGGCACGCTGGTGGATTTCCTGGTGTCGGTCGGCAGCGTCGACTTCAGCCAAAGCCTCGGCGCGAGCGACAGCTGGCAACAGTCGCTCGGCGCCGGGAAGTACAGCATGGGGGTCCGATGCCAGTCCGGTACGGCCAGTGATCCGATCATCTACCAGAACTACTTCTCGACGGTGGATGTTGCCGGCGACGGCACCTGGGCCGTCGAGGGTGCCACCAGCACGACCACTGCGCCCACTACCGGGTCCACCACCACGCCCACCACCGCGCCGAGCACCGGGTCCACCACGGCGCCGAGCACCGGGTCCACCACCACCGGGCCACGTTCTACCCCGACCACACCCGCACCGGCGGTCGCCGTGCTGGACGACGCCGGACATCGGCTGTCGAACCCGGTCACGGTCAAGCAGGGACAACGGGTGTTCGTATCGGCTACCGGATTCGACCAGAGCGAGCCGGTGACCGTCGCCATCCACTCCGAGCCGATCACGCTGGCCTCCGTCAGTGCTGTCAACGGTGGCATCGCCACCCAGATCACCATTCCGGCAGCACTTCCGGTCGGCGCTCACGTGCTGAGCTTCACCGGAGCCAGCTCGCGCCGGGTCGGCAATCTGGACATCGTCGTCGCCTCGGTCCAGGCGGGTACGACGTCGACACCCACCACGACTTCCGGCGTCGTGACCTCCTCCACCGGCACGTCCTCGACGAATCCGAGCTTGACGACGCCGTCGGTGAGCACGCGGTCCTCCGACGGCACATCGACGTCCATGCCCTGGTCGACGGGAAACGGGTACTCCTACGGCACCGGGACCTCAGCCCTCCCGACGCCGTTCTCGGACACTTCGAACGGCGGCGCCAACGGCTACGGCGGTGGCACTGCATCACCGCAGGGTGCACTGGCCTACACCGGGTATCCGGTCTCCAACTCGTTCGATCTCTCGCTGCTGCTGCTGGGATCCGGGATCGGCGTCCTTGCCCTGACGAGCGGATCGACGGCTCCGGTGCGTCGACATCAGGGCCGGGACAGAGCACCGCGGCGCGGCGCCCACACCGGTTCTCGACGCGGTGCCTGACGGCAGGCCGGTCACGCCGATGACGATCACCGAGCGCCCCAGCACACCGAGCCGCCCCGGTGACGGTCCGCCGTCCGGGCGTCGGCGCCCGCCAGTTTTTCGTCGGGCCGACGAACCATCAGGACAGGACCCGACGGCCGCGTCGCCGAACACCACGGTGCGGGCGACGGCAGGCACCCTCGGCACCGATGCCGCCAGCATCAACAGCCGCGAGGAGGACGGGGTTGGCTGGTACCTGCTCCGCTCGGTGCTCTCGATGGTCTCCGTCTTCGCGCTGGCGCTGATCGGCAACCTGGTGGTGGTCAGCCACCTTCAACATGCGAGCGCTCAGCAGAACCTGCGGGACCGCGTCCGCATCGAGCTAGCCAACGGCGTCGCCCCGGTGCAGGCAGTCGACCCCGGCACGCACCTGCAGCTCGCCGAGGGCCGCCCTATCGGCATCCTGAACATTCCGGACATCGACTTGGACGAGGTGGTTGTGTTCGGGACGGTCTCGTCGGTACTGATGAACGGCGTCGGGCTGCGGCGCGATTCGACCTTTCCCGGTCAGCGGGGCAGTGCGGTGATCATGGGCCGCTCCTGGTCCTATGGCGGCCCGTTCGGCAGCATCGACAAGCTGACGCCGGGTAGCGCGGTCACCGTGACGACAGGGCAAGGCGTTCAGCGGTTCTCCGTCGTGGCGGTGCGCCGGGCCGGTGACCCGCTGCCTCCTGCTGCGCCGACCGGCAGTCGATTGACATTGATCACCACCACCGGTTCTGCTCTGCAACCGGGCGGCATCGTCCGGGTGGATGCAGATCTGCTGGGGACCGCCCAGCCTACGGCCCCGCCGGCCGTGTCAGCGCTGGGACTACGGCCGGCAGAGCGGGCGATGGCCGGCGATCCCAGCAATGTCGGCACGCTCATCTTCGCCCTCCAGGCGCTGCTCGCTGCCGTGGTCGCGGGGGTGGTGGCCTGGCGTCGCTGGGGCCACATGCAGGCCTGGGTGGTGTGCGCACCCTTGGCGCTGCTCGCCGGGCTCTGGGTGGCCGACAACGTCACAGCGCTGCTGCCCAATCTGATGTAGCCATGGGCCACGGTGCACGGCGCAGCGGCCGTTCACCGGTCGTTCACGATGTGGGCCTGTCGATCTGGCAGCGTTGCCGCAATGGTGGTGGAAGGTGCCCGCCAGGAAAGATTTGTTGGGCCCGTCGGGAAGGAATTGCTGGCATGGTGACCGAATACGTGAGCAATGGGACCGGCGTGGACGGCTGGCCGTCACCGGGTGACTCCCGGCTCGCCACCCTGGATGCGGTCGACATCTCGGCGTGGTTCGGCGATCACCAGGTACTCGATCGAGTGGGCCTGACGATGAGCGCAGGGTCCGTGACGGCGCTGATCGGGCCGTCAGGATGCGGCAAGTCCACCTTCCTCCGGATTCTCAATCGGATGCACGAGATGAATTCGGCGGCCTCGATGGCTGGGGCGGTACTGCTCGACGGCGAAGACATCTACCACCGTGGTCGCCGCATCACGGAGGCTCGCGCGGCCATCGGCATGGTGTTCCAGAAACCGAACCCATTTCCTGCGATGTCCATCTACGACAATGCGGTCGCCGGCTTGACCCTGACCGGACGCAAGCTCGGCCGGCGGGACAGGGACGACCTCGTCGAGGTGTGCCTGACAAAGGCGGGTCTGTGGAAAGAAGTCCGGGACCGGCTTCGCCAACCGGGCGGGACACTGTCCGGCGGGCAGCAACAGCGGCTCTGCATCGCACGGTCCCTGGCCGTCGCA
>CAXSEW010000374.1:0-4852 GCA_964236185.1 uncultured Nakamurella sp.
CGGTGGACTGGCGGCTGGCCGAAGCACGCGTGATCGACGTGGCGGTGGGCGCCGCTGATGGCCGCGTTGCTGGCTGCGGGTCTGTCTGGGTGCACCATCTCCACGCCGGCGGCCGGCACCGCAGCCTCGACGTCAGTCGCGTCGTCCTTCAAGGTGGCGGCCCCAGCGGGGGCCACCGTCGTGGTGACCGTGCCACAACTTGCTCAGGCGTCGTCGCCGATGTCGTCGGTTGCTGGTAGCCCGGTCAGCACAATGGATTCGACCACTGCGGGGCCAACCTCTGATGGTGGTTCTGCCAGCAGTCCAGCTGGGTCGCTGCCGCCTCCGGCACTGCTGACCTCGACTCCTGCGCAGACGACGTCGACGACGGCACCGACGACGTCCAGCACGTCCGCGTCCGCGCCGGCGACGCTGAGCGTGAAGCTGGCGAACTGCCCGTCGTGCACCGTGCTGGGGACCCATGCAGGCGTCACGTCGAACCTGGGTGCCGCTCTGGTCGCGACCGGGCCCGGGCGGGCGGCGCTCCTTGCACTCCGAGCCGACGGGAGTGTGGCGGGGGTGGGGAACGTCGTCTACGGAACAACATTCCCGACCCAGAACGAGGGCCAGCTGGCGTGTGACAGCGGGAGCCGGTGCATCGTCGTCGCCCAGCAGAGCGACGGCACCGCCATCGCATCGGCGTACCAGGTCAGCGCTGCGGGGGTGTGGTCGGAGGTGACCGGTCAACCGGGTATCGCGTCGGTCACCGGCAAGGCGGAGACGCTGGTGGTCGGCGGCGGGATGGGCGTGGCGGTGCAGGACGAGGCTGACGGCACCACCGTGTGGATCGTCTACGGATGGGACGGCGACAGATACGGCGTGAAGGGCTGCACTACGGCGACGACACCCGACCCGAAGGCGCTGACGATGGACACCTGCCTGTCCTGATTCCGCCGGCGTGGCTACGGTTGGCGCAGGTCATGGCGCCATGGGCGCCGCTGTTTTGCAGTGCGGTCGACCCTCCCGGTAAGGTTCTGACCCGGTGGCCTCCCTGGGGTGGCCCTGGGAAGCGTGCCAGAGCGGCCGAATGGGACACACTGCTAATGTGTTGTGCGGGCAACTGCACCGAGGGTTCAAATCCCTCCGCTTCCGCGCTGGCGGTCCTCCCGGGGGTCGCTGGTTGGCAGTACCGAAAGAACAACTGGCAGTACCGCTGTACACAACTACACAGGCGCCTGTAGCTCAACGGATAGAGCATCTGACTACGGATCAGAAGGTTGGGGGTTCGAATCCCTCCAGGCGCACTTATGACACAGCCTCTCACCTGCGAGAACGGTCGAGGGACTGACCTATATCCGAGCGTTGAATGGTCACGACCCAGCGTTTTCGATCGGGCGGTGCCCAGCTCATCCTGACCGTCTGCCGGCCGCCCGAACACTTCGAGCAGCGCCCGGGCGTCGGGTCCCTGATGGGTCTTGGCGAGGTAATGGCGTTCGGTCACGGCGGTTCCGGAGTGGTCAAGCTGGCCGGCGGCCGCCCGGACGTCACCCAGCCCGATGACGGTGGCGACCGACTTCCGGAAGACGTCGGGCGTGATCCAATCCATCCCTGCGCGGCCCCGCGCTGCCCTCCACTGGCGGTGGACGTTCTGCGGCTCCGGGAGTGTGCCTGTGCTCGACGGGAATACGAGGTCCCAGGCGTTCGGCTCGACCACGTCGAGCTGGCGACGCATCAGCATGGAGACAATGAACCGCGGCAGCATCAGCCGGCGCCGTCCGGACGCCGTCTTCGGGTGGTCCTGAATCGTCAGACCCTCACCCGGCACGCGGACGACGGTGCCGGTCACCGTGCCTGTGGCGATCGCTGAACCGAGATCAATGTCAGCCCAACGGAACGCCAGCGCCTCGCCGATCCGGACGCCGGTACGGAGCATGAAGTCGATGACATCGGGCAAGTCTGCTCGAGGCCGCGGTGAAAGCAGCCGAAGCGAGGCTAGGAGCAGCCCGGGTCGAGTTCAACCGGATCGTGGTCAGCATCGGGATCCGGGTTCGCAACGCCGGCGGCCAGAACGCTGCCCTGATCCGCCATGACATGCCCGACGGGCGAGAGCGTGACCAAGCGGTCGGATGGGTGGGCACACCGCCCAACCCGTTCTCACCGTCGATCGTGCCGCATCACGCCTACGGCTACTCCGTGGGCGTGCAGATGTACACCGACAGCGAAATGCACGCCCATATCCGCTGAATGAGATTTCTGGTCGCCGGATCACGTCACGTTCATGCGGCCAGAATCGCGAGTCCTGACCCCGGCGCTCCATTGGCCTCCTACCAAGGGCCCCGGCTGTTCAGCTCGCAACGGTGGTGCCGGCCTTGGCGTGGAAACCTGGCCGGCACCACCCACCATGTGTCCGCCACCGTGAGACCTGGGGGTGGAACCCGATCACAGGCCACACGACCCGTAGGGAAATGGCGACTCCACAAGTTGATTGCAGGCGTGCCGCCAGCCCAGCCGCCCCAGTACCATCCGAAGATGCCCGGCAGCCCGCAGAAACCACCGCGCGTTTTTATTTCGCAAGCAAGCGAGGACAAGACTCGCTTTGCGATGCCTCTAGCTGGACTACTGATTGCAAACGGCATTGACCAGTGGATCGATTTGTGGGAGGTACGAGGCGGAGACTCCCTCCCGGAGATGATCCTCAACCAAGGTTTAGGACGAAGTGACGACGTAATCATCGGTCTATCGAAAGTCAGCGTACAGAGCTTTGGGTACGGGAGGAGATGGACGTCGCAACAGTCGCACGCATAAACGGTCAATGTCGGATCATCCCCGTCACTTAGGACGACGACGTCATTGTCCCTCCGGCGCTCTCGCACCTGCTGCGCCGCTCTAGTACAACTCCCGGTGACATGTCCGCCTTGGCTGACCACCTAATCCGGGACATTTATGGTGCCAGCAGTAAACCTGCGTTGGGTCCAGCGCCCACCTTTGCGATCCACGCAACTCGACGGCCCAAATTCAGTGTCCGGAAACGACCGGGCGGCTCAATCGTCGGCAACGATGGCTGCGGAGTACTGACGAGATCGGGTGGTCGGTTGTTCCGTTGGAGGTACACCAGCGGGACTTTTCACCGGACCGGTGTTGCGGGACGCCTGACCCCTCCAGCACCCGCGTGCCCCGGCGCTGTCGCTCACGGTTCGGCTTCCGGAACACGTATCGGCTACCGTAGGCCCGCTCGTTGCTGAGTGCACCAGAGGTTCAACGTGACCTCTACCATCGAGCGTCACTGTCACTGCATGTCGCAGCCGCCGCTGAACTGGCCGGAGACCACCCGTCTGCCCGGTTCGATCACCGCTATCTTTGCGGGACGGGTACTGCGGTGATGATTAGGTTGGATTGGTAGCTGTGGGTGGAGTAGTTGAAATCACCGATGCACGTCACCAGCAGCAGGTCCGAGGTATTGGTGGTGCGTTGCAAAAGCCGGGGGTCCAGTTGTGTCTTCTGGATTTCCTGTCGGTTGGTCACCTTGAAATGCAGTGTCTGTCCGTCCGCTTCGGCGAGGGTGATGGTGTCTCCGGTGTGCAGGAGGTCCAGGGCAGCGAATGCCCCCAGTCCCGCTGCCGCGGAATCGATGTGCCCGGTGATGACCGCCCGGCCCGGCATACCCGGACGTGGCCCAGATACCCACCAGCCTGCGGTGGAAATATCTGCCGGCGGTTCTAGCACTCCTTCGGCCGTCACGCCGATCGGGACGACGCGGATCGGATTGCGCGAACCCGCCAGTTGAATTGACGTCGGAACGGACCGGGGCGCAACCGCGATGTGCGGCGGCGACGGCTGATTTTTCTGCCGGGAGCTGGCGGTCGCCAACCCCCTACCTGTGGCCTTGACAGATGCGGGGCGCTGACTGGAAAGAAGGATGGACGTCGACGGCGAATTGTCGACCGGATTGGGCGCGGTGGTGACCTGGGTTTGCGTCGACAGTGGGGCTGTCGAGGTTCGGACGAAATACTTTTGCTCGATTGCTGCGGCCTGGGTCCGGGCGGAGGAACCGGAAATCAGCGTGATGATTGCAGCGACAACTATCATCATTCCGGCCAGCAGCAGGGTGATTAACCACGCCATGGCTGGGCGCCGCCGGCGGCGGCGCCGGGTGGTATCCCGACGCCGCCCACCAGGTTCATCCGATGATGCCATCTGCGGGTGTCAGATGCTCCGCTTGCGGACGGTGTACATCCCGGCCACAGCCATGAGGACCACGACCGACCCGAGAAGCAGAGCAACCATAGGGCCGCCGAGCCCGGACTGCGCTGCGGCGAACTGCCCACCGCTTCCGGCGTTGACCGCGGTCGGCGCTGCGCCGGACCCGGCCATCAGTTGGCCACGGGCAGCACCGGAAGAGTGGGACTTGGTATGCACGTTGACGTAGTAGCCGGCCGGGTTCGCAACGATCGCGGCAGCCAGGACCTTGTCCACCTTGACGGTTGCGGTTCCGTGGGCGTTGATCACGGCAGCATCGAATATGACCACGACCGGACCGCTGACCCCGCCCGCACCCTTGTGGATGTGACCGGCCACCGCCGGTTCGCTTCCCTGGAAGGAAACGGTATAGGTGATCGTCCCGGCCTGCGGGTCGACGTCGACCGTGGCGGCAACAGTGTCGCTGGCCGAGCCTGCCGGAACCTCTGATGACCCGCTACCTGAAGCAGTCAGACCGGTGGTTGCCGCTGAAGCAGTTGACACCACGCTGACGAGCATGAGACTGCAGACACCGGCGATGGCGAGCACGCGCGCGGCAGTGACGCGAAAACGTTTCATCTTGACTCTTTCCCGTTGTGTACCGGCGCGGGCCGCCGACACTTGATCACCACCCCTT
>CAXSEW010000375.1:0-4839 GCA_964236185.1 uncultured Nakamurella sp.
TTCCCCCCGTAGACTCCAGCGGTTCCCTCCGGTCCCATGCAGGCGGCCCGGTCCAGCAGGAAGATGAACGAGGTCCCAGCACCGATGATGGCAAGCGGTAAGAGCGCCAAAAGGTCCCGCGCGGGTTCGAGTCCCGTGGTCAGTCGCCGACAGGGTCTGCCGTGGCTCACCATTGCCGCGGTCGCCGTGGTGCTGGTGCTGATCGCCGGCATCTTCACCGTCGTCTACTCCAAGAACCGGTCGAACAACGCGGCAGCAGCCGTCGTCGCGCCGTACGTGCCGTCGGAGACCAACAAGGACCCCTCGACCAAGATCCCCGGCATCTATGTCGGCGCCAGCACGGTGGCCGCCAACGGCACCTTGAGCTACACCGAATACAAAGCGGCGCTGCATGTCTCGTCGACCCAGCGGGTCAACTACAACCGGTTCCCGCCGGTCGGTGGACCGCACGACGCGGAGTGGGCCGACTGCAACGGTGACGTCTACCCCACCGCTGTCCGCAACGAGAACATGGTGCACCCGCTCGAGCACGGCGCCATCTGGATCGCCTACAACCCGAAGACGATCGCGGCCGGCGAGCTGGACAAGCTCAAGGCCCTCGTCACCGGTAAGACGTACATCTTCATGAGCCCGTACCCGGACCTGAATTCGCCGATCTCGCTGCAGGCCTGGGCGCACCAGCTCAAGGTCACCTCGGCGTCCGACGAGCGGATCCGGCAGTTCATCACCGCGCTGCAGCAGAACGTCTACATCGCGCCGGAACCGGGCGGCTCGTGCGACCAGCCCGGGTTCTTCACTGCAGCACCGGCATTCGATGCCACCAAGCCCGGCGTGGACGCCATCGCGATGAGCGGCGCCGGTCTGACCGCGGACACCTCGGAGGTCGGCACGGCCTCCGCTTCGGCTTCCGGTGCCGCGTCCTCAGGCGCGGCTGTTTCTCCGGCCGCGTCCGGCGCGGCTGTTTCTCCGGCCGCGTCCGGCGCGGCGTCGTCAGCGTCCGGCGCGGCGACCTCAGCGCCGGCCACCAGCGCGGCTGTCCCGAGCAAGTAATGCAGCGATGAACCAGGACGCCGCCCGACCGACGGTCGAGTATTCCTCGGGGCCGGCCGGACGGCCCTCGATCCTGTCCCGGTGGGGGTCTCGCGGCACCGCCGTCGTGCTCGGCATCGGAGCCCTGGTGATGGTCCTGCTCGGGGCCACCGTCGGGTTGGCGCTGGCGCACAGCGGACCGCAGACGGTGGCTATCAGCGCCGATGGAAAAGACCCGGTCAACACCGGGTTCGCCCGGGACATGGTGGTGCACCACAACCAGGGCGTGCTGATGGCGCACATCGCCGAGTTGGATTCCACCGACCGTGAGGTCCAGTTGATGGCCTACGACATCGAGTACCAGCAGACATCGCAGATCGGAACCATGCAGGGCTGGCTCGACCTGTGGGGGGTGCCGCGGATCACCGCCGCCGAGCACATGTCGTGGATGGGATCGGCCGGGATGGCCGACATGCAGATGTCGCCGACGACGATCGCCGGCGCCACCGGTGCTCTCTCCGACGGCGCCGTCATGCCCGGCATGGCGACCGATGCGGAGGTGACCAAGCTCGAGGGGCTCACGGGCACCGCGTCGGACATCTTCTTCCTGCAGCTGATGATCCGGCACCACCAGGGCGGCGCGGCGATGATGAACTACGCAGCTGATCACGCGGCGTCCAAGGTGGTGCAGAACTTCGCCAGCAAGATGCTCGAGGCGCAGACCTCGGAGGTCTCCATCATGACCGACATGCTGGCCAAGCGCGGCGCGAAGCCACTTGCCTACACGGCGCCGACGGGCTGAGACCCGCTGCGCGTGCGGTAGAGTTCGTCCTCGCGCCCCCGTAGCTCAGGGGATAGAGCACCGCCCTCCGGAGGCGGGTGCGCAGGTTCGAATCCTGCCGGGGGCACGGCGCAGCAGACCAGGTCAGAGGCGGTGCTCCTGAAGAGGGAGGGCCGCCTTTTTCCCATGCCGACAGCCAGTGATCGACAGGCTCGCGGCCGTTGCCGCCCACCCGTCACCGCCCGCCTCGACCAGGAGGATGTCAGCTCTGCCTGGCTCCCTGACCGGTGTCTCGATCCCCTGCACCAGCACGTGGAGGGCCGCTGAACTTGCGGTACGCGGCCTGTTTCGAGACACCCAGAACCATGCCGATCATCGCCCCCGACTCACCCACAGCATGAGCGGCGGCCACGGTCGCCTCGAGCTGCACCGTCGCCGACTCGACAGCGGTCAGCGCCCGGCGTGGATGACGCGCTGCGGGGCGTCGGCGGGGACGATGACCAGCTCGAGAAGTCGGCCGGAACGGTCAGCCCCGAGTCCCCCGCTCGCTGGGCCCGAGCGCGAATCGGTCGATCATGACGTCAGCTTCACCGGTCCGGGTTGATACCGGGCACATTCCCCGTGCTGTCCCAGCTCAGGCTGTTCACCGTGAACTGCCGTGGCGCATCGGGTTCGGCCCGGAAGTGACAGGCGATCAGGTTGCCGGACACGCTGCAGTGACCGGGGCCGAGCAGGTGGCGATCCGCGTCGGGTCCCAGCAGGCAGGCGCCCGGTTCCGGTGACCGATCCACCCAGATCCCGTCCTCCAGCAGGAGCATCCCGATGCCGTAGAACCCCTGGAAGTTACCGCCGCTGTAGAGCAGAAGGTCACGCCCCGACGGTGTGACGAGCCCGCTCGGCCCTTCCATCGTGTACCAGCGCACGGTGTCTCCACTGGCCCAGTCGACGCCGGGGATGGTCATCCACGGCAGCGAGCGGTCCGCGAGGTACACCTGCCAGTCGAAGGTCGCCCGGGCCAGCGGTCGGAGTGGCGAGTCGAGCTGCCGCAGATCAGCCGACACCCGGGCCTGGAACAGGCCCGTGCCATAAGGGGGACGGTCGACGTAGTCGGCGGCACAGGTGAGCCACAAGCTGCCGTCCCCTCGGATCGAGACGTCCGGGTCAATTGCGAACGGGATATCGGCGGTCAACACCTCACCGGAATCCCGGTACGGTCCCGCCGGGAGGACACTGTCCGCTCGACGCAACTGGTGGAACTGGTGCCCGCCCGGGTCACCGCTGCCCGCCGCCAGCGAGTACAGCATCACCCAGGGCCGGGCCAATCCGACAACGTGACGCACGCAGGGCGCCCAGGCCCACGGGTCGACGTTCACGCCGGGGAAACTCTCCCCGATGTACGCCCAGCTACCGGGTTCGGCCGGTGAATTCGAGCCGTAGATCCGGAACCCGGGGGTCGAGACGATCACGAAGTATTGGTAACCGTTTGACGCTTCCGGATCCTCGAAAAGAAAGGGATCTCCCTGGTCGACATCGTTCTCCGGGCAACCGGGCAGCACGCCAACGTCACGAACCATCGCGGAGGGTGCTGACATGGACGTAGGCGAAACTGCTGGTGAACCCGGCCCCGCCCATCGACACCAGTCCGATCTGCGGCCGACTGCCGAGGTCGGCGGCCCAAGTTCCGCCGTGATCCCACACCTGCCCGTCCAGGCTGCTGTAGGACGTGTACCGGTCGGTGGGGCCGACGCGACGGTGCACGATCCGTAGGTATGTCCAGTCTCCGACGGGGCCGGCGACGCTGTTTCCGTAGTTCGGGTATTTGGCGGGTACGGGGGTGACTTCCTTGCCGAATTCGGTCTGCCGGGTGTTGAAGATCGAGCTGGATGCCAGCTTCACGTAGTTGCCGTCGTCCTGGTAGACCAGGATGCCGCCCTGTACATAGTTCTGGCAGCAACCCTCGGCCGGCACATTCACGGCGACCTTTGCTTCGACTACGTAATCTCCCGACGGCGCCGGTTCGGTCAGTACCGACGCGAGTGGCGGCTTCTTCGGGTCCTCCGGGTGGAGGTCGGCCGGCTGGGTGGGCCAGGACAGCGTGCCGGCGCCTACGGTGGGTCCGCCGGTCGCCGGCGGCCGGATCAACGTCCAGCGGCTCGAAAGCGTCGTGCCGTCGAACTCATCCGAGAACGTCGGCAGCAGGACGCCGGGCCCGACGGCCGGGGCAACCCGCGGGTGGTAGCTGATCAACCGACGGGGCTGGGCGACCGGGCCCGGTATGAGCTGGTCCGAGGGCCCGCGATCACCGCGGACCACGGGCCAGCCGTTCTGCCAGTCCAGCGGGTCCAGCAGCAACGGACGCTTGGTGTAGCCGACCTGGCCCTGGTAGTACGGGTCGTTGCGGTCGACCGCGTGGTAGTAGGTCCAGGTCTGGCCGGCGAAGTCGGTCACCACGGTGTTGTGTCCGGTGCCGACCCAGCGGTTGCCGTTCTGGGTGATGACCGGAGTGCCGCCGACCCGGCCGGCGAGGATCGATACGCCGTCCCGATCCAGGAACGGGCCCAGCGGCGACCGCGACCGCGCGGCGAAGACGGAGTAACCGGTCAGCGGCCCGTTGCAGCAGTTCGTCGCCGACCCCAGGAAGTAGTACCAACCGTCGTGCTGGACGATAGTGGTTCCCTCGTAACGATTGTCGATGGCGATCGCCGTCTCGGTGCCCGGCAGCGAGTGGAGACCGTCGGCGGTCAGCTCCCTGGCATGGACACCGCCGAAGTAGCTACCGAAGTACACGTAGGTGTGCCCGCCGGCCGTGATCACCTCCGGATCGAACTCCCACCGGGGCGCGGTCGCGCCGGGCGCGGTCTCCGGCGCGACGACCGGTCGACCGGAGTCCACCCATGGACCCATGGGACCGTTGCTGACCGCAACGCCGACGGCGGACCCGCCGCCGGGCAGTGTGGTATCCGACGCCGCGTAGTACAGGTGGTACTGCCCGTTCTGATACGTCACGTCCGGTGCCCAGAGGCCGCCGG
>CAXSEW010000376.1:0-4836 GCA_964236185.1 uncultured Nakamurella sp.
CTTCACCTGGCCGCTGGTGACATCCCGCGAGGAGCAGTCACTGCATGCCACGGCCAATGCCCAGCAGGCGATGCGGCTCGGCGTCACCACGCTGCGCGACCTGGGCGCCGACGAGATGCAGGCGTCGATCTCCCGGGTCTTCGATGCCGGCATCCTGCCGGGGCCGCGCCTGCTCGCCAGCGGCCCGGTCGGCATGACCGCCGGCCATCTCGACCTGTTCACGCCGCGGGCGGTGGTCGACCGGCCGCCCACGGCCGACTCGCCCGACGCCTGCCGTGCGTTGGTCCGCCGCTGGGCGCGGGCCGGACTCACCGGCATCAAGACGTACACCAGCGGTGGGGTGCTGTCGATGGGCGACAAGGTCTCCTGGCGCAACCACACCCGCGCCGAGATCGCCGCGACCGTCGACGAGGCGCACGCGCTGGGCATGCTGGTCTCCTGCCACACGCATTCCGCGGAGGGCATCCAGATCGCGCTCGACGAGGGTATGGACTCGATCGAGCACGGAACCGGCATGACGGGTGAGCAGGCGGTCGTCGTCGCCGGGCGCGGGGTCACCGTCGCGCCGACGCTGCTGATCAACGACATGATCGCGCGGGCCGAGGTGCCGGTGAGCGCCGAGGCGCAGGAGATCGCCGCCGCGCTGGTGGGCACCCGCGACCAACTGCTGCGCTCCGCGGCGGATGCCGGCGTCCGGTTCGTACTGGGCACTGACGCCAACGGCTACTTCCTGGAGTTCGGCGACCAGTGGCGGGAACTGGCGCGCATGGTGGACGTGCTCGGCTACTCGCCCGAGCGGGCGCTGCGAGCGGCGACCTCGGATGCGGCTGCAGCGGTGGGCCTGGGAGCTACGGTCGGCCGGATCGCGCCCGGCTACGGCGCCGATTTCGTCGTGCTGCGTGGCCGGCCGTGGGAGGACGCCGCCGCGATGACGCCCGACAACATCGTGGCCGTCGTCTGCCGCGGTCAGCTGGTCGCCGGGTCCCTGCCCGGTTGACTGACATCGGAGCATCAGCGCGATCGACCCTGCTACCCGGCAGGCGCGGTCTACCCGAAGTAGACTGCCGACATGACCGACACCACCACCGTCAAGGTCCAGACCACCACCCGCGACCTGCTGCTCGAAGTCGGCGCCGCCCGGCGCCAGAGCGCCGACCAGGTCATTCTCGCGGCACTCGCCGCTATGCGGCGCGATGAACGTCGACTGGTCGCGGCCGCAGAAGCCCGAAGCATCAGGGACGATCCGACCGATCTTGCCGAAATCCGGGCAATTGCGCAGGACGTCGCCGCGTTGAATGAAGGGTGACGTCTACCGACTGCCGGCCCGAGGCAAAGGACACGAGCAGCAGGGCCGCAGATACGCAATCGTGCTGCAGCCGGATTGGCTGACACTGGGCACCTGGATCGTCGCCTTCACCAGCACCAGCGCTCGCGAGACCAGCTTTCGGCCGCAAGTACACATTGCCGGCCGCCTGACGCTGGTGATGTGCGACCAACTTGCCACCGTTGACATCCGTCGCCTTGCAGAGCCGGTCGGCTTCCTGACCATCGACGAGTTGCGGCGGATCGACGACGCGATCTCGTTGGTGCTGGATCTGTAGACCGACGCAGGCGTCAAGGAACCCGTGCGACGAGCACGAACGCCGGGCCGGACCAGTAGTCGGCGAGAGGCTGAGCCTGAATATCGGAGAAGCCCGCAGCGGTGATCTGGTCGACCCAGTCTTCGACCGGGTGCTCCCAGTTGGTCCGCGGAGTGTCGGTCGACAACTGGCCGAGCAGCACCGGCATCAGGAAGCCCTGGGCGACCAGGTCGCGGTTGTCGTCGTATTCGGCGAGGCCCTGCTCGTAACGGGTGGCCAGGTAGCGCAGCTGTTTCGTGCTCCCGGCACGGTGGTCGGGCATGTCGAAGTCGATGACGATCAGTCGGTCCACCCGCGGCGCCAGTGCGGCCAGCGCCCGGGCGCGTTCGGCCGGTTCGATGGACTGCAGGGCGAAGGTCGACTCGGCCAGGTGCCAGCGCTGCGTCGCCGGCGCAGTCAGCAGGAAGTCGGTCAGCCCGAGCTGCCACCCGGTGACGTGGATCGGCAGCGCGGCTGTGGTGATGGCCGCGACGCAGTGCTGCAACAACTCCGCGCCGGGCTCGACCAGGTCGACCGCGGCCGGCAGGTTCGACCCGGCCGACTGCAGCGCGGGCACCACCGCACGGCCGTTGCCGCAACCGATGTCCAGCAGCGACATCCCTGGAACATAGGCGCTCGCCATGGTGGCGCTGGTACGCCGGTAGAGCTCGACGTTCCCGCCGCCGTTGATGAACGCCTCGAACGCTGCCGGCTGGTCGTACACCTCGTGGCGGTGGGCGGTGCGGAGGTAGGTGGACAGCGCCACGCCGAGCAGGGAGCCCGCGTCGGCAGCCCGCTCCGCGGCCTCGTTGGCTTCGTCGCTGTCCCCGGCGGCTGCCGCGGCCAACGCCTTCTCGTTGAGCGCGACGATCGACGGGTCCACAGGTTGCGGCAGGCTCATGGGTGAGAGACTGCCACGTGAGCATTCCCGATCCGGACCGCCCGAGCGACGACCTGGCCATCACGAATGTGACCGCCCTGGTGCACGACGACGAGGGCGCGGTGGGTTTCCTGCCGGACGCCACCATCGTGGTCCGCAACGGAGTGATCGTCTCGGTGTCGACAGGGTCCGTCGACCCGGCAGACGTCGAGCACACCCGGCTGATCGACGGCCATGGCCAGGTGGCGATGCCCGGGCTGATCAACTGCCATACCCACTCGCCGATGGTGATGTTTCGCGGCGCGGCCGAGGACGTCAGTACCTCGGACTGGTTCAACCTCAAGATCTGGCCGATGGAGGTCAACCTCACCCCGGACGACGTCACCCTCGCCGCCCGGCTGGCGGCCGCGGAGATGATCGCCGGCGGTACCACCACCTTCGCCGACCACTACTTCGCGATGGACCGGATCGCCGCGGTGGTCGACGAGACCGGTCTGCGCGCCAACCTCGGATGGACGTATTTCAGCAGCGAGCGCACCGCCGGTTTCGACCGCGGGCTGGCGTTCGCGTTGCAGCACAACGGTTCCGCCGACGGCCGCATCACCACCTCGCTGGCTCCGCACGGGCAGTACACGGTCAATGACGACGACCTGCGGCGCACTGCGCGCGCCGGACTCGATCACGACCTGCTGGTGCACATCCACGCTGCCGAGAGCCGGATCCAGACCCGGCAGACCCGTGCCGCGCGGGGCATCAGCCCCATTCAGGTGCTGCACGACACCGGACTGCTGGACGGCCGGCTGCTGATCGCCCACGGCAAGGGCATCGTGCCCGAGGACCTGCCCCTGCTGGCGGCGGCCCGCGGCCGGGTCGGCGTGGGCAGTGCGCCCAAGGGCTACCTGAAAGTGGGCGAGGAGACGACACCGATCCGCGCGCTGCTGTCCGCCGGCGTTGCCGTCGGGTTGGCCACCGACGGGGCGGCGTCCAACAACACCCTCGACGTCTGGGAGTCGATGATGATGACGTCCCTGGTACAGAAGTACATCGAGGAGGACGAACGCTGGATGACGGCGCGGCAGGTGCTCGGGATCGCCACTCTCGGCAGCGCGGCGGCAGTCGGACTGGCCGGCCAGATCGGGTCGCTGGCCCCCGGGTATCGCGCTGACATCATCCTGGTCGACCTGTCCGGGCCGCACACCCAACCGGTGCACGACCTCGCTGCCACCCTGGTCTACAGCGCCAGGTCGGCGGACATCTCCACCACGATCGTCGAAGGCCGGGTGCTCATGGAAGACCGTCGGCTGTTGACCGTGGACGTCCCGGCCACGGTGGCCGAGCTCGCGCCACGGCTGCAGCAGCTGGTCGACATCAGCCACGGCCGCTCCATCCAGGACTACGGGTTCTGACGATGTCCACTGCCGGCATGGCCGCGGTCGACGTCATCGTCGCCAAGCGGGACGGGCGAGCGTTGAGCGACGCGCAGATCGACTGGGTGGTCGGCGAGTACACCCGGGGAGGGGTTGCGCAGGAACAGATGTCGGCGCTGCTGATGGCGATCCTGCTGAACGGCATGACGCCCGGCGAGGTGGCGCGCTGGACCAGCGCGATGATCGACTCGGGGATCCGGCTGGACTTGTCGGGTGTCGGGCGACCCACCGTGGACAAGCACTCCACCGGTGGCGTCGGCGACAAGATCTCGCTGCCGCTGGCGCCGCTGGTGGCGGCGTGCGGCGCGGCGGTGCCGCAGTTGTCCGGCCGGGGCCTCGGGCACACCGGCGGCACGCTGGACAAGATGGAGTCGATCCCCGGCTGGCGGGCCGACCTGTCGACGGCACAGATGCTGCGGCAGCTGCGCGACGTCGGCGCCGTGATCTGCGCGGCGTCGGCGCAGCTGGCGCCGGCCGACCGCAAGCTCTACGCCTTGCGGGATGTCACGGCTACGGTGGAGTCGATCCCGATGATCGCCGCATCGATCATGAGCAAGAAGATCGCCGAGGGGACGCAGGCGTTGGTGCTGGACGTCAAGGTCGGCACCGGCGCGTTCATGAAGGACACCGACCGGGCCGGGGCGCTGGCCGAGGCGATGGTGGAACTCGGCGGCGCGCACGGTGTCCGGGTGTCGGCGCTGTTGACCGACATGTCGACCCCGTTGGGCATCGCCGTCGGCAACGCGGTCGAGGTCGCCGAGGCGCTCGAGGTGCTGGCCGGTGGGGGACCGCCCGACGTGGTCGAGCTGACCCTGGCGCTGGCCGGCGAGATGGTGCGGCTCGCGGGGCTGGACGTGGACCCGGCGCGGGTGCTGGCCTCCGGCGCCGCGATGGACTGCTGGCACGCGAT
>CAXSEW010000377.1:0-4823 GCA_964236185.1 uncultured Nakamurella sp.
TGCCGCCGGTGATCGCCTCGCAGCAGGAAATGCAGGACACCGTCAACGACGCGCTCACCAGCGCCGCCGCCGGCCGCACCCCGGTCGACAAAGCCCTCGCCACTGCGCAGGACAAGGTCACCTCACTGATCGGCCAGTAACCACCAGTACGACAGCAACACCCGTCACCGTGGGGCGGACCGCCGCAGAACCGGGCGGTCCGCCCTCCGAACGAAATGCCCGCGTACACGAGATGGAGTTTCCATGGCGCCAACCACCAGCGCATCCCCCCAGGTGGTCGCCGACGACACCGAACAGCTGCAGCAGCTGGCCCGCTGCAGCGTGCAGGTGATCAGCGGGTTCCAGGACCCCTCCGGTGCCTACCCGGCGTGCCCGACCTTCTCGGCATACCAGGGGTATGCGTGGCTGCGGGACGGATCGTTCACCGCGGAGGCGATGTCCCGGTGGGGGCAGCTCGATTCGGTGAACCGGTACCACCGTTGGGTCGCCGACGTGCTGGTCGCCCGAACGGATGTCGTTCAAGCGTTGGTGGCGGCCCGGGCAGCGGGCGAGACACTCGACATCGCGGCGATGCTGCCGACTCGGTTCACCCTCGCCGGGCGGGACGGCTCCGACGACTGGTGGGACTACCAGACCGACGGGTACGGCATGTGGCTGTGGGCGCTGTCCCAACACCTGCAGCGGCATCAACTCCCGGCCGACAAATGGCTGCCCGCAGTCGAGGTGGCCGTGGACTACCTGTGCACCTTCGGCGGCGACCCGTGCTTCGACTGGTGGGAGGAACACTCCGAGCACCGCCACACCTCCACCCTCGCCGCGGTCCGCGCCGGACTGCTCGCCGCCGCCACCCTGCCCGGCCTGGACCATGCCCGCCGCGCCGCCGCCACCGCTACGGCGCAGGTGTTGCACGACACCATCCTCGCCGGCGGTGTCGCCGGAGCCGGACCCGGGCGGCACCTGAGCAAATGGATCGGCACGGACGCGGTCGACGCGTCGCTGGCGGCGTGTGTCGTGCCGTTCGCCGTCGTACCGGTCGACGACCCCCTCGCCGCGGCGACCCTAGCCGAGATCACCGCCGACCTGGACGTCGACGGCGGTGTGCACCGGTTCACCGCGGACGTGTTCTACGGCGGCGGGCAGTGGCCGCTGCTGAGCTGCTTGGTCGGCTGGAACCGGGTGGCCGCAGGCGATGTCGACGCCGGCTGGCGGTACCTGCGGTGGGCAGCGGCCACCGCCGACCCGGCCGGGGACATCCCCGAACAGGTCGACGGGCATCTGCTGCATGCCGAGCACCGGCAGGAGTGGATCGACCGGTGGGGGGCCGTCGCCACGCCGTTGCTGTGGTCGCACGCGATGTTCCTCATCCTCGCCGACGAACTCGGGTTGCAGAGCGGCGGCGGTGCCGCGTGATCAGGCACCGCCCCTACGGCTCCGAACATCCTTACGCCGTCACGGCCGACCAACGAATCCCAGCACAGCCGGAGGTGGGGGAGAGTGTCACCCTCGGCGCCGCCGCCGCGCCCGGTGTCACCGCGATCACCTGCCTGTGGACCGAGACCTCCGGCGACGGCGCCACCGCCACCCTGGAGCTGCCGCTGCACCCGGTTTGGCCGGCGGCGGAGGCGGTGTCGGCCCACGCCGGCGGCGAAGGGCACCTCGCCGCGGCGCAAGCCAAAGCCCAACGCTCGGGCGGCCAGACCTGGCAGGTGACAACTCCGCCCCTGCGCGGCGACAGCCGCTACCGTTACCGGTTCGCCGCCACCGGTCGGGACGGTGCGCAGCGCCGCAGCCGCACCTACACCGTCGACCCCTCCCGCTGGTCCAGCGATCCCCGCGGCAGCGAATTGACCGTCCCGTCGGAGCGGCTGATCGCCGGCAGCGTGCGGTGGCGCCGCAACGCCATCGGCGTCGACCGGGTCCGCTTCGCACTGCAGCTGCAGCCCGGCGAGCGGGTCGTCGGATTCGGTGAACGGTTCGACGCCGTCGATCAACGCGGCCGCGCCTTGGACGCGGTGGTCTTCGAGCAGTACAAATCCCAGGCCGCTGCCGGCCGCACCTACCTGCCGATGCCGTTCGCGCACGTCACCTCACCTACCGCAGAGGGGTGGGGTTTCCACGTCCGCACCACCCGCCGCAGCTACTATGACGTCGCCGCCGCCACCCCCGACCAGCTGAGCGTCGAGGTGGACCTGGGTGGTGCCGACACCGAACAACTCGAGGTGGCGATGTACACGGGCACGCCGACCGAGGTGCTCGACCAGTTCCTTGCGGAAGTCGGCCGGCCGGAAGAGTTGCCGGACTGGGTGTTCCGGCTGTGGGCGTCGGGCAACGAATGGAACACCCAACAACTCGTGCTGCAGCGGATGGACAGTCACCGCGAACACGACATCCCCGTCGGCGCCGTCGTCATCGAGGCGTGGAGCGACGAAGAAGGCATCACCATCTTCCGCGACGCCCAATACCAGGTCAACGAAGACGGCTCGGCCCACAAGGCTGCGGATTTCACCTACAGCGGGGCGTGGCCCGACCCCGCCGGCATGATCGCCGAACTGCACAACCGCGGCATCAAAGTGATCTTGTGGCAGATCCCGCTGCAGAAGATGCGGCCCCACCCCCAAGGGCAGGCCCGCGCAGACGCCGACGCGTTGATCCGCGAGCACTACGCCGTGCTGGAAGCCGACGGCCGGCCCTACCGGAACCGCGGCTGGTGGTTCCCTCAAGCGTTGATGCCCGACCTATCGGTGCAACGCACCCGGGACTGGTGGACCGAAAAACGCCGCTACCTGCTCACCGACCTCGACGTCGACGGGTTCAAAACCGACGGCGGCGAACACGCCTGGGGCCACGACCTGCGCTACGGCGACGGCCGGCGCGGCGACGAAGGCAACAACCTGTTCCCAGTCCACTACGCCCGCGCGTTCGGCGACCTGCTCCGCTCCGCCGGCAAAGCGCCGGTCACGTTCTCCCGATCCGGGTTCACCGGCACCCAGGCCCACGGCATCGTCTGGGCCGGCGACGAAAACTCCACCTGGGAGGCGTTCCGTGCCTCCATCACCGCCGGCCTCACCGCATCAGCCTGCGGGATCCTCTATTGGGGATGGGATCTCGCAGGCTTTTCCGGCCCCGTCCCCGACGCGGAGCTGTACCTGCGGGCCACCGCCGCGGCCGCGTTCATGCCGATCATGCAATACCACTCCGAGTTCAACCATCACCGGCCACCGCTACGCGACCGGACCCCCTGGCACGTTCAGGAAATCACCGGCGACCAACGGATCGTGCCGACGTTTCGCCGGTTCGCTCAGCTGCGTGAACGGCTCGTCCCCTACCTCGCCGACCAAGCCCGCGCCACCATCACCACCGGACGACCGCTGATGCGGCCGATGTTCTTCGACCACGCCGACGACCCGGAAATCTGGCGGCATCCTTTGCAATACCAGCTCGGCGACCATCTGCTCGTCAATCCGATCACCGAACCCGGTGCGACGAACTGGCTGACCCACCTACCCGCAGGTGATTGGATCGACGTTCGGACCGGCGAGACGCTGGTGGGCGAACAAGTTCACACCAGCGGCCACCCCATCGACACGATCCCCGTCTACTGCCGGGCGAGTGAGTGGCACAACCTGCGCCCGGTCTTCACATCGACACCCTGATGCACCGCAGGCCAACAAGCGCAGCTCCGGATGTGTCGCGCTCAACTGCGCTTCTGCCTTAAACAAGGCGGATTAGCCAGGATCCCGACGATCGCGATTGCCCACGTGCGGTGCCGCCGTGATGATGACTCGCGTACACAGTCGTCGGACGGGGCATGTCCCATACCGTGGTGATGCACCGCCACCTCTGGCGGAACAGATCATGTATTTCAAGTTGGGCTCGGCGTCTGCGTCGCTCCGGCGCAGACCATGACCGGGGCCCGCCTCCGGCTGCCATCGGTGTCTGAAGCTGCGGCGGTTGGGTTCGTCGCTGTCGTGCTCGGAGCTGTCGTCCTGCCGATGGCCGGCCGCGTTGTCGCCCGCTGGACCCGATCGGTCCGGGACCCTGGAGCGGGCCCGAAGCACCAGCGATGAGCGGGCCGGGATCGACGATCGGCCTCGGTGAGCGAGGCGAGGTTGCCCGGTTGGGGCTGGCGTTGCGCGCCCATTACTCTTGACGTCGCCGCGAGCTGAACCGGGCCCTTTCTACTGGTGATCTGGTTATCTGGTTAGCTGGTTATACAGATTGCGGGTTAGCCGTGCGACCCCCGCCCAACCCCTCAAGGGGGAATTTGGTTGGACAGAAACCGGGAGCTTGGGGGGTGCGCCATTCGCCGGCGGAACCGCGGCCCTGATGGTGGGTCCGCGGAGCGGGCTTCCCCGGCATTAGCGTCTATGAACCGGCGGAGCACGCTGCAAGCCGCGCCGGCAGTCTGGCTGACGCCGCGTCCGGAACCATCGGCGCCCCGGGGGGTGGAATGTGTGGATCATGCCGCTCGGACGGCGCGACGCACCAACTGTCGACCTGGGCGTCTACCGCACCACGAAGGCAAGCCCGGCTCGCCGCCGACCAGTGGCTGGTCGAGCACCCCAGCGGGGAAGGCATCCCCGAAACCACTCCGGAGCACTGGCGGCGCACCGAGGCGCGCACCGTACGCGCAGGCCGGCAGGTCCGGTCCGCCTGTCACTGCGGGTTCGTGACCCAGTGGCTGCCCGCCGCCTCAGCCGAACTCGCAGTCGAACACGGTGAAGCACACCTCGCGGATCAGGACGCAGCGCCCGGAAATACCAAGCAGCCGAACAGGTGCCCGCCCGGCCCGGCAGCGCGGGACCCCACCGGTGCGGGGCGAT
>CAXSEW010000378.1:0-4816 GCA_964236185.1 uncultured Nakamurella sp.
AGTGGTGTGCGCCGGGTAGTTCAGGATCGACGAGTTCGGCGCCGCGGAGCCGGCCACCCAGGCCTTCAGGAAGCCGCCGGCCACCGGGGTGACGGCGGTGACCACCGCGGCGACGGCCGTTGCGCCCGCGGGTATCCCGCATCCGCCGGTCAGCCCGCCCTGCGGCTTGAAACCGTAGGTCCCGCCGACGTAGAAGCTGCGGCTGGCGCCATTGGCCAGCGCGCCCCCGGATGCGCGGGTGTCCACCACCCGGCACGGGGAGATGGCCCGGAACAGCGTCTCGGGTTGGGTCTGCGGGTTGACCACCGCCGCCGTCAGTACCCGGCCGGTGTTCGCCGGGGTGGCCGGCGCCGTGGCCGGGCTCGGCGACGCAACGGCGATGGTCAGACCGAGCACCAGTGAGCCGGCCGCTGCAACGGCAGTGACGGCCACGCGGGCGATTCTGTTCATGCTGGACCTCCTACGGCGGCCGCGCGGTCAGCGGCCCTGACCCGGATCGGCGCGGGAAGCGTCGATCGGCAACAGGTCTGCCCCGGGGGAGACCAACGGGTCGCCGGCTGATACATCGGGGTGCGTTGGCCGCCACGCGGCGGAACCGTGTGCGCCGGTCACGGGGAGTTCAGCTGTGCACGCGTCGGCGCGCCTGCAGCAGCACCACCGACCCGAGCACCGCCACGCCGCCGGCGACCTGCCAGAGCGACAGGTGCTCGCCGTAGACCACGGCGGCGGATGCCGCGGTGACGACCGGCTCGATGCAGGACAGGATCGCCGCGGTCGACGGCCCGAGCAGTCGCATCCCGGCCAGGAAGGTGAAGATCGACACGACGGTCGAGACCAGTGCGAACAGCAGCATCCACAGCCAACCCGCCGGCCGGCTCGGGAAGTTCAGGTCACCGCTGACCGCGCCGAATCCGCCGAGGCTCAGGCCGGCAGTGGTGCAGATGACGGCGGCCGTCAGCACCGGGTCGAGGTCGGCGGGCAGGGTGTCGGCGACCGTGATGTACAGCGCGTAGGTGACCGCCGAGCCGAGCGCGAGGAACACGCCGACCGGGGCCCAGCCGGCACCCCCGCCCCCGCCCTGCAGCAGCAGCAACAGTCCGGCGGTGGTCGAGCCCAATGCGAGCAGTTTGCGTCGGGACCAGCGCTCCCGTCGGCGCAGCACTGCCAGCAGGAAGACCAGCGCGGGATAGATGTACAGCAGCTGTGCGACGACGGCAGCGTTCAGCGAGGTCAGCGCGCCGAAGTAGCAGACGGATTGTAGGGCGTAGCCGACCGCGCCGAGCCCGACGCAGGTCAGCAGCGACGTGGCCGACGGACGGGCGGGCCGGCGGATGGCCACCACCACCCAGAAGAGGGTGGCCGCCACCAGGAATCGGGTGGTGAGCAGGGCCGGCACCGACCAGCCCGCGGCAAAGGATTCTCTGGCGAAGACCGCGGCCAGCCCGAAGCTGATGCCCGAGACGAAGCACATCAAGGCCCCGGTGCGGCGCGCTGACGGTTCCGGAGAGAGCACGTCCTGCCCCATGCCCACGGTCGATTCCATCTTCACACTGCCCACCGTAGGAGTACACGGTCCCTCGGGGTAGCCTTGCCTTCCTTGTATAGCCAAAGGAATTTCCTTGTTCACCCTGCACCAGCTCCGCTGTTTCAACGCGGTCTTCGACGAAGGCTCCTTCACCGCCGCCGCCACCTCGTTGCAGCTGGCGCAGCCGTCTGTGTCCGAACAGGTCCGGGTCCTCGAGCAGGCTCTCGGCACGGTGCTGTTCACCCGGGTCGGGCGCGGGCTGGCACCGACCGAATCGGCGCATGTCTTCCGTGTGCACGCCCAGCTGACCCTCGGCGCCGCCGACGCAGCAGTGGCCGCCGTGGCATCGGTTCGCGAAGTGGTGTCGGGCACCATCCGCTTCGGCGTGTTCGGCACCTCCCGGCTCTACCTGGACAGCGATCTGGTCGCCGACGTCCTCGACCTGCACCCCGGTGTCCGGATCGAACTGGTCGGGCTCAATTCCCACGACGTGCTGGAGCAGCTGCGCCGTGGTCGCCTGGAGGCGGCAATCGTGACCCTGCCGATCGCCGACCAGCGACTCCAGGTGACTCCGATCATGCGGGACGAGCTCGTCTACGTCAGCGCCGTGCCCGATCGACTGCTCCGCCCGATCACCGCTGCGGCGCTGGCACAGGCCCCGCTGGTGCTGGCCGAAGCCAGCTGGGGCAATGACGACTCCACGCGCCGCCAACTGTCTCTGGCTGTGCAGTCGGTCGGAGGATCGCTGCGGCCCGTGGTCGACGTGGAGGACATCGAGACCGCGCTGGAGATCGCCGCCGGCGGCCGGGCCGACGCCATCACCTCGCGAGGATTGCTGCGCCGCATGGGTTCCCGCCTGTCGCCGGAGCTGCGCTGGGCGTCGTTGAAGCCGAAGCTGTACGACGAGTTCGCCGCGGTCACCCGCCGGGACGTGCCGCTGTCCCGAGCCAGTCAGTCCGTGCTGGAGCTCGCGATGACCCGGATGCGCGCGCTGGCGGCGCACCCGCCTGCCCGACCCGGGTGATCACCGTCCGAGGCCCTTCTGGGTCGCGCCGCGCCCAGCAAGGGCCCGAAACGGTGATCATCCGGGCGGGCCCGGCCGAAGCGGAACATTTTGCGCACTGGTGGTGTTCCATTGATCGACGGTCCCTGGACATGCCCCGGGTACCACCCCTGAGTCGCCAAGAGCGACCACGTGCCGAGAGGCGCACTGGCAGGGGCCGTCGCAGCAGAGAACCGCCCAGCCAAGCTGGGCGGTTCTTCCGCTTTCTACGGTGGGGGTACCCGATGGCTCAGTCGGCTGGTCGGCGGGAGCTCAGAATGCAGAATTCGTTGCCCTCCGGGTCGGCCAGCACCACCCACGGGACGTCGCCCTGACCCACGTTGACCCGGGTTGCGCCGGCCTGCAGGAAGCGCTGGACCTCCGCCTGCTGGTCCGCCGGCCGGAAATCCAGGTGCAGCCTGTTCTTCACCACCTTGCTGTCCGACACCGGACCGAACAGCAGGCCCGGCAGCTGGTCCGGGGAGGGCCGGATCTCGAACTCGTCGGGATCGTCGTTCACCACCACCCAGCCGAGTAGCCCGGCCCACCACCGCCCCAACGACCGGTGGTCCGCACTGTCGATGACCAGCTGTTCCCACGCGAGGGTCATCGGCACAGGATAGGAACCGGCGCATCGGATCCGATCAGCCACCCGACCGCGAGCCGTGCCGCGCGCCGCGGTCGCGGAGCCGCTCAGGACCAGCCGTACCGGTCCCGCAGTCGGCCTGCGACGCGGTCGAACTCCGGTCGACCCAGCGACGAGGCTTCCCGTCGCATGCCGAGCGGATGCACGCGCAGCACCCGCTCCAGGTTGACCCAGGACGGCCGGTGCGCCGAATCCCAGTCGCCGGATCCCACCGGGACGAACTCGTCGTCGCCGTCGTGGGTCTTGCTGGTCAACTGCACCACGAGCACGGTGCCGGTCGGTTCGGCAGCCACCACCAGTACCGGCCGGTCCTTGCCCTGGCCGTTGTTCTCCTCGTAGGGCACCCAGGTCCAGACGATCTCGCCGGGATCCGGGTCGCCGTCCAGGACGGGGGAGTAGGACGTCCGCACCGTGCCTACCGCGTGCGGGTCGACCTCGACGGTCCGGTCCGGACCGGTTCGGCCGGGGGAGTCGCCCGCGGGAACGGCAGGCTGGGCTCGGGGACCGGTGGCAGCCGGGTGCGTCGGAGCGGACCGCGATGCGGGTCGCCTCATTTTTGGCGTGGACGCTGCGCGGAGCGCAGAGCGAACTGCCGGCGTCACGGCGGTGATCAGATTGGACAGGAAGGACACGCCCCGCACCCTACGGCGCTGGGCGTGCAGTTCCGCATCAAGGCCGTTTAGTTGGTTCGGCATGGAAACGTCGAACTGCGCACCGCACGGACTGTGGCAGTTCGGCCCCGGGCAGTGACATGGCGCAGATCGCCGAATTGGATTTCGGCACGATCCGGCTGCCGTAGGTCGACCAGCAACGGTCAACCGCCGCGCGTACCGGTGATCGGCCGTCGACTGAGCTGACCACCGCTGGACCGACAGCAACGCGGCGCCTACCGGAGGAGCCTGAACGGGGTTCCGCACCGGTGCGGGTAAGAAATTGGGCCGCCGCGCCCGGCGTGAGAACATGTGCTCGTGAGGTCACCCCATCCAGCCCGGGCGGCGCGGTTTACCCAGCCCGCGACCGGGCCGCGCTGAGCACTCGCGCGAGACCGGCCGGCGGGCGCCTCGACGACCCCACTCTCATCTCCGCAGTGAACCCCCGGCATGTTGCCCGCCGCGGGTTCGGGAAGGCCCTATGACATCGCAAGGCCCACAGTCATCGCAAGGCCCACAGTCATCGCCCACGACCGCCGCAGTCCTCCCAGACCCCACCGATGCCGCCGAGGTGCAGTCGGCCATGCAGGCCGCGTTGCAGGCCATCGCCGCGACTCCGGACCTCGACGAGCTGAAGGCCGTCCGGCTCGCGCACGCCGGTGACAAGAGTCCACTGGCCCTCGCGAACCGGGCGATCGGCGGCCTGGACAAGTCGCAGAAGGCCGTCGCTGGGAAGTTGATCGGGCCCGCTCGCGGGCAGGTCAACCAGGCCGTCGCCGCCCGCGAGGCGGAATTGGCCGCCGAGCGCAATGCTCAGATGCTGGCTCTGGAACGGGTCGACGTCACGTTGCCGTTCGACCGGCATCCGGCTGGGTTCCGGCACCCCATCTCCGCCGTCGTCGAGGACATCGAGGACATCTTCGTCGGCATGGGATGGGAGGTAGCGAAGGGTC
>CAXSEW010000379.1:0-4807 GCA_964236185.1 uncultured Nakamurella sp.
CACAGAAGGCGACTGGCTCAACGGGCACGAGTGAACCGGATCGTATTCGGTCCGGCGGCGCGTGAGAACAGCACGACAGCCAGTCGGGACCCAAGTCGCGATCGACCACTCGGGGGAGACCAGCGAACGTGCGACAGTTTCAACGCTTGTCAGCGCAGTCGACGCACCGGCTCGCGGCGGGCATCACCTCGAGCCGGCCGGGAGAGATCGGGTGGAAGCAGCGTGAGCAGATCCCGTACCGCCCGGCATCCAGCTCCGCAATGGCTGCGTCGATCTCGGTGACCCGGCTCGCAGCCGCCCGATGCAGGCCGTCCAGCCGTGACCATTCGGCGGACAACGGCGCGCCGTCGGGGTCGTGTTCGTCGTCATCGGTGCGGTCCGCGCGCATCGCCCGGACGGCTGCCAACGCAACCTGGGCGGAGGCTTCCTCGGTCTGCAGCAGGTGCCGCCGGAGCAGTAACGTCGCACGCACCTGATCGAACGCGGCCGGCTCCGTCATCCCTCCATAGTGTCGGACGGGCGCCGACCGTTCACTGTGCCGCCTGGACGGGCGGGCGGCACCTACCGGAGGTGTCCCTGCGCCGCTAGCCAATCCCGGGCGCGCTTGGTCGACGCTCGCGCCAGCCAGGCGTCCTGGATCACCTCGGTGAGTTCGGTCGACGACAGCTTCTCGCCATCGCTTTCCCGCAGGAGCACCGACAGGTGTCCGTCGAAGTGCGGCGTCGTGAAGAACGCCAAGCTCTGATCCTGCACCATGCTCTGCTTGTCGGCTTCGGACTGCACCCAGATCACGATGACGTCGGTCATTCGCTCGCCGTGCTCGTCGACGGCGTCCGGTCGCGGGTTGCGGAAGAAGATGAACGATCTGCCTCCTACCTGGAAAATCGGCTTGCCCGCTGAGCCGCCTTCTTCCGTCGTGAACGGCATACCCATGGCGACGGCCCGGATGTCACCGAGCTGCGCCCGACGAGGCAGTCCCGTCACGGCTGCGTCCCTCCTCCGTCCAACACTGCACTGCTGTCCAGCGGATAGGAGTGCTGGCCGGCTCCGGCGTGAACCGCGTCAGGCATCGCCAGGTTAACCGCCGGCTGAGGAGAAAATGAGTCGAGATGCACCTGGTCGCCGTTGTTGCTCGTGGCTGCGATGTTGGTGGCAACCGCTCTGGGGGTGGTGGCACTACTGCGAGCAGTCCGACCGCGTCCGCCTGCGCGGCATCGGCCGGTCAGCGATCAGGCGTCGACCAGAGCCTGGGTGGGTGTGGCCCTGGCGGCGTGGCGACCGGGCACTACTGATGCCAGCACCCCGGCCACGACCGCTCCCACGAAAACCAGACCGAGCGGCCCGATCGGCACGCTGAGCACCGCCGGCGCACCGGCCTGACCGAAAGCCGCCCCAACGGCCGCCCAGCCGAACAAGACGCCGAAGAACGTGCCCACCACCGCTGCGACGACAGCGAGCAGCCCCGCTTCGACCGCCAACATCGAGCGCAACTGTCGTCGGCGCAGACCCAGAGCACGCAGCAATGCCGATTCCCGCGTGCGCTCGATCACCGACAGCCCGAGCGTGTTCCCGACGCCCACCACCGCGATCACCACCGTCACTCCGAGCAGGGCCAGCGCGATCGTGACCAGGGCGTGCAGCAGCTCGGCGGTCGCCGCCCGGGACACCGCAGAACCGGACACCGTGACGGCGGCGTAGGGGGCCACCACCCGATTCACCTCACCCAGCACCTGGTTCGGTTCGGCGCCCGCCACGAATTTGGCCCAGATCGACCGGACGCCGGCCGACGGGTCGAGTCGCTGCAGATCCTGCCGCAGCATCACCAGCGAGCCGTCATCGGTGATGGGCTTGGCGGCGACCGTCAACGTCACCTCATCCCGACCGCTGCGCACCACCACCGGATCGCCGGGCTGCAGCTCACCGGACTGCAGCAGATAGCCGGGCACGGCGATCTGCCCGGGCCTCAGTTCACCGCCGTTGCGGACCTGCTGGAACTGGTCGGCCGTCGGCCCGAAGGCGGTGTAGTCGTTCCCGTCGAGCTGAACCTGGCTACCGAGGACCTGCGCGGTGGCGGCGACACCGTCGATGTGCGACAGCGCCTGGGTCACCGCGGCCGGCAGTCCGCCGGTGGCGCTGAGTTGCAGATCGAGGACGTTGGATGCGCCGACCGCGCGGTCGGCGCCGGCCTGCGCTGACGACGACGCGACGAGCAGCGTGACGATCGCCCCGACGCCGACCACCAGCGCGGTGCAGGTGGCCCCGGCCCGTGCCGGGTTCCGGAGCAGGTTCTGGGCACCCAGCCGGCCGGGAGCGCCGAACAGGGCGCCGAGGCCCGAGAACGCGGTCAGCACCCGGGGCAGCGCAACCGGAAGCAGGATCAGCACGCCGACGGCGGTGACTGCGCCGCCGAGGGTGGCCATCGCCAGGTCCGATCGGTGAACGCCCCCGGCCAGCAGCCCGGCGCCCGCCAGGCCCAGCAGCAGTCCGGACGACACCCGTAGCCGGCCGACCCGCTGCAGCCGCTCCACCCCCTCGTCGGTGCGCAGCGCCGCCATCGGCGGGATCCGCATCGCCCGGGCGATCGGGGCGACTGCGGCCACCGCGGTCACCACCATCCCGATTCCGGCGGCCAGCAGGAGCCGGCCGGCCGGTAGCCGGAAGTCTGCTGCGTCAATCCCGGCGACAGCGCAGGCCACCCGCCCGATGCCGATCCCGACCGCGACTCCGGCGGTCGAGCCGGCGACCGCTACCAACGCCACCTCCGCCAGGATGGACCGGCGGACCTGGTCACCGGTCGCGCCGACACACCGCAGCAGCGCGATCTGCCGGCGCCGCTGGGCGATCAGAATGGTGAAAGTGGTGGTCACCACCATGGCCGCCACCAGACCGGCCAGCGCGACGAAGGCCAACAGGATCACGTTGATGACGGACGTGCCGTTACCGGCGTTGCGGACGGCCTCCGCGGTCACCTGGGCCGCGGTCCTCGCCGTCATCGCGCCGGACGACTCCGCGTCGGCCGATCCTGCGCCGGCCGATTTCCCGCCGGCCGATTCCGCACCGGCCGCGTTGATGGCGGCAGCCACCTCGTCGGTCGAGAACCCCGGCGCGGTCCGCAGGTAGGCCGACGTACTCGCATAGCCGGGAATCGAAGACAGTAGATCCACGGTGCCGTAACCGGTATCGACGGAGTCGGCGGAGGCGGAAAGGCTGGTGGAGAGCAGGGCCACCACCGTGACCTGCCGGGCGGCGGCATCGCCCAGCGTCACCACCGAACCCAGCTCCCAGGAATTGCGGGTGGCGATACCCTTGGCGACGGCCATTTCAGCGCTGCCGACCGGCCAGCGACCCGATTCCAGCGTGTACCACCGGCGGTCCGGGTCGATCGGGATGTTGGTCAGTTCGATCCGGCCTCGGCTGGTGGCGGAGGTGAAGCCGGTCTCGGTGGTGATTGCGGGTTCCACGCTGAGCACACCCGGCGTGGCCCGCAGTTCCGTCAGGTCGGGGGAGCCCTCGGCCACCGTGACGACCACATCGACCCGGCTCACCTGCGCCGCGACCGACCGTCCCAATGCCGCGTCGAAGCTGCCGGTGAAGACGACGGTCGCAGCGGCGAAACCGACCCCGAGGACGATGGCCAGAGCGAGGGCCAGGAAGCGACCGGGATGGGCGCGGAGTTCGGCAACAGCGGCGCGCAACATCAGGCCCCCAGGGTGCGCAGGGCAGCGAGCACCGAATCGGACGTGGGGTGTTGCAGTTCGCCGGCCAGCCGGCCGTCGGCCAGCAACACCACCCGATCGGCATAGGAGGCCGCCATCGGATCGTGAGTGACCATGACAACGGTCTGGCCGCCCTCCCGGACGCACAGCCGCAGGTAGGACAAAAGGGCCGCGCCAGACCGAGAGTCGAGAGCCCCCGTCGGCTCGTCGGCGAATACCACGTCCGGCAGGGTGATCAACGCGCGGGCGATGGCCACCCTCTGCTGCTGACCGCCGGAGAGCTCCGATGGTCGGTGGCCCAACCGGTCGGTGAGGCCCAGCGAGCTGACCAACGCGTCGAACCGGGGCTGATCGACCTTGGCGCCGGCGAGATCCAATGGCAGCAGGATGTTCTGCCGCGTAGTCAGTGTCGGGAGCAGGTTGAAGGACTGGAAGACGAAGCCGATCCGGTCGCGGCGTACCCGGCTGAGCTGGTTGTCTCCCAGCAGCGTCAGGTCGAGGTCCCCGATGAAAACCCTGCCGGCGCTGACTGAATCGAGCCCGGCGAGGGTGTGCATCAGGGTCGACTTGCCCGAACCGGATGATCCCATGACGGCGGTGAAGGTGCCGCGGCCGAAGTCGACGGTGACGTCGTCCAGCGCGCGTACCGCATTGTCTCCGCTACCGTAGATCTTGGTCAGGCCAACGGCTCTCGCGGCACAGGTGGTCTGCCTACCGCCGATCCCGTTGGCGGGAGCGGTGTCCCCGGCGATGTCGGCCAGTGGTCGTGACGGTGCGTTCACTGCTGTCCCCTTGCTGTCTCTTCGACCCGGATCGGGCCTCGGGAATGACGCTAGGGCTCAGCTGGACGGCAGTCATCGGAGCGCAGGACCGATCGGCGGTCGGTGGTCGGGTACCACAGCACGGGACGTCCGGTCCCGCAGGACTACCCGCCGCGGTTTACCGGTCGCGACACCAAACCGGCACCAAAAGCCCTCAGCACCAACGACACCCGGTCGCGGCAGTGCAGCTTGGCCAGCAGGCTCCCGATGTGGGTCTTCACGGTTGATTCCGCCATGAACAGCGCGGTGGCGATCTCGGCGTTGGTCAGG
>CAXSEW010000380.1:0-4803 GCA_964236185.1 uncultured Nakamurella sp.
ACGTACTTGCAATGCATCAGCTGCGGCGCAGCGGCGATGCCCTCGGTGTGCACCGCGGTGCCGTCGAAGTGTTCCCGCACCCAGTCGGCGGTGCCGATCGGGGCGGGGTCCGCCTGCAGGGCTGCGAAGTCGAATGCTGTCGCTGCCGCCGGCTTACCGAGGTCGTAACCGATCCGGACTCGTACTCCCCGCTGCGCCGCGGAGGTCAGCGACTCCACCACCACCGCTCCGAGCTCGTCGCCGAGCCGGAAGTCATAGATTGCTATGTCGATGGAAGCCGTTGCCGCCGAGATGAAATCGGCCAGCGCCGCGGCGATCCTGGCCGGTTGACCGGGGGCACCGCCGTGCCGGGTGTCGCGGAGGAAGGTCGCTGAGATCGGGGCAGTCATGACATCAACCTGCACCCCCGAGCCGGTCTCGGCAACCAAACTTCCGGCTAACGCTGTCCAGTTCCCGGACGCAACCGGCGTCAGGCCAGGAACCCGAGCGGCGCCGCGGTCTTGCCCAGGATCTGCTCTGGGTCGGTCTTGACCACCTGCTGGAGCAATTCGGCGTAGATGGTGCGGAAGTCGACGTTGGACTTCAGGTCGGCGTCGACCAGGTCCGTCAGGCTGGGCTGGTCGCCGTAGAAGCCGCCCTTCACCCCGATTCCGGCGATGAAGGCCGGACCGGCAGTGCCGTGGTCGGTGCCCGACGAGGCGTTCGCGCCGACCCGCCGGCCGAACTCCGAATACGCCAGCACCACGACATCCTTGCCGCGGGGCGTGCCGGCAAGCTGGCTCAGAAAACCCGACAGCGCGGCGTCCAGCGTCGCCAATTGCGTTTGCTGCGTAGCCTTCTCGTTCGCGTGGGTGTCGAACCCGCCGAGGCTGACGGTGTAGACCGTGGTCGGGACGTTCGCCTTGATGCACCGGGCGACCATGTCGAACTGCGCCGCGAGACCGGTCTGCCCGCCCGCCGACCCGGCCGCTGATGAGTCGTCGTCATCGTCCACCGCGTCGTGGACGATGCTGCTGAAGGTGGCGTCCACCTTGCGCTCCGAGCAGTACGACCGGGCGACCAGCGCCTGGAACGGCGTGTCTGCGGCGTCGGAGAGACCCAACCCGGTGAACGCGACGCCCAGCTCCGCCGGCAGCGTGCTCGGCTTGCCCAGCGGCAGGGCGGCGGCCGCTCCTTTCGCCCCCACGGCGAGTGGCGGCAGTACCGAGCCGATGTTGACCGCCCGGGTGGGGTCGTCGCCGGTCGCGTCGAGCCAGCGGCCGATCCAGCCGGTGTTGATCGGGGCGGCCGGGGAGGCGGTCTGCCAGATGTCCATCGACCGGAAGTGGCTGTGGTCGGGCTGCGGGTAACCCACGCCCCGAACGATGGCCAGCCGGCGGTTCGACCACAGCCCGGCCATGCCCTTCATCGCCGGGTTGAGGCCGAGTCCCTCGCCGAGCTGGTACACCTCCGCCGCGGTATAGGCCAGGTCGGGGCGGGCGATGGCATAAGCCGGGTCGGCATACGGAATGACCGCGCTGAGCCCGTCATTGCCGCCGTAGAGGGTGAGGATGACCAGGATCGGTGCGTCGGCGGGTAGCGGCGTGCCGGCGATCGCCTTCTGCTGCAGTTGATCGAAGGTCACCCTGGTGGTGACGGCAGCCAACCCGGCAGTGCCCGAGGCCAGCAGGAACCGACGTCTGGTCACGGTGTTCATGTCATCTCCTCACTCAAAGGTCGGCTGGTTCAGTAGGTCAGGTATTCGGCGCTGTTGAGAGCCACGGTCACCAGCCGTTTCGGGTCGGCGACGAAGGTCTTCAGGACCGCCGCAGTGCGGTCGCTCCAGTGCCCGATACCCAGCAGGTAGCCGGTCGCGGCGATGCGCTCGGACTGGGCGGCGACACTGATCGAGTCGAGGTCCGCCTGGCCGACGAGTGACATGGCCGTCGTCATCCGCAGGTCGGCCGCCGCGGTGGACAGCCAGGCGGCGCCGGACGGCCAACCGGACACGTTCGGCGGCAGGAACGGCTGCTGCCCGAGTCCGCGCAACACGTTCAGGGCGCGGAGCACGGTCGACTGCTCGTCCATCGGCACCCGCAGCGCACGCAGCGCTCCGACCAGCCATTCCACCGGTCCGATGACCCTGGTGCCGGCGGCTGCGACGAAGTCGGGTGACCCCAGCAGCGCGGAGACGAGGCCGGACACGGACCGCTGCGCGCCGTAGCCGGCCACTCCGGCCTGCACCGCAGCGACGGTGGGTGGGTGGTCGGAGACCAGCTGCCCGTACATCCGGGTGATCAGGTATTGCGCCGCCTTTGCCGGCGCGAGAGCGGCGTCGCAGTAACCATTCTCGTCGAGATTGCCGGTCACCCCGAGCATCGTCTTGATGCCGTTGTCGTGCAGTGCTGGGCGTACCGCCGTGCTGCCGTCGGCGGCGATCCGCCACCCGGTCAGCGCCCGGGCACCCTCCCGCACGTCCTGCTCGGTGTAGCCGTCGCCGTGGCCGAGTGCGAACAACTCCAGGAATTCCCTCGACAGGTTCTCGTTCGGCGCGCCGACGGTGTTGCGTTGGCCGTCGAGCCAGAAGAGCAGAGCCGCGTCGGTCAGCATGGCCAGCGCCAGCGGACGGAAATCGCCGCGACCGAGCACTCGCAGCTTCTCGTTCTGGGCCAGCATCCAGTGCGCGTTCCGCACCTTGGCGTTCGAGGTGGCGAAATGCCCGTGCCAGTAGAAGGTGAGCCGTTCGCCGAATGGCTGCTCGGCAGCGACCATGCGCCGCAACCACCACGACGACAACTGCGCCGTCTGACGGCTGATCAGGCTGTTGCGGGCTTTCCGGGCGGTGATGTCGGCGTCCTTGCCGACCGCCGGCACGATTTCCAGCTCGGGTGCAGGGGTGGCGAGCGCCCCGGCGTCCTGTTCGGGATCCGCGGCAAGCATTTTTCTCAGATAGGCGGCAGTGCCGATCGCGGCCGCCGCGTCGATCGCCGGACCGGTTCCCCCGAAGCCCGTCGCCCGGACCAACCGGGCAGCGGTCGCCCAGCCGCTCGACCCGGTCGCGGGCGGCGTGAATGTTGCGACTGCATGCGGGAGGAACACAACTCGACGGTACGACCCGAACGTTCGGGTTGGGTGAAGTCGCCGTTCGAGTCCGAGTCGGATGGATACGCCACGCCGGAGTAATCGTCAACCGACGGAACTTCGCAAACGATCTTCACTCTCGTATTCGCCCAAGCTGCCGATCTGACGCCGTCTCCGCCGAGGGCTCCGCCGAATGAATCACCGCCTCGTGCAAACAGCCCACGTCAGCAGTAGGTGTGAACCCTTCGGTCGACCCGGAGGACGATGTCCTCGGGCAGGTGACCTCACCGGAACTTCACAAAAGACCTATCCTGGCGCCAACGGGGCAAGCGAGATCAGCCGGACGGAAAGGCTTGCGAACCGGCGGGGCAAAAGGTGCTACTCGGCAGCGAGGTGGGGCATGAAGGGTGTCGGTGACCCCAGCGGGTCAGCGCGCAACGCTGCCGCTCCCAACCCGTCGGCCATGCTCGACTACCTACCGACCTGCGTGTGGCCCTCCCGCCCGGTGCGCCGCGTCGCCGTGCTGACGTTCGGGCCGCCGCATCCGGAGCTGGTGTCGGCGGTCGACCAGTTGACCGGTGACGACCGGTGGTTCCGCTGGGTGCGGCGCGGTCCGATGACCGACTCGGAGGAACAGGAGCCCGGCGACCCCGTCGACGAGTTGGCCCCCTGGCCGGAGTGGGCCGACGCGGTCATCACCGACGCCGACGACAGGTCGATCGCCGAGTGCGTGGCCAGCGGCCGGGTGCCCGCGGTGGGCCTTCCCTCGGCACACCCGGTCGACGCCCGGCGGTCGTTGGAGCTCGTCCAGCCGTGGTCGGCCAGGGGCCTGGCCCTGCACCTGGCGCTGGATCAGCCGTCCATCGGTCTGCTGGAGAGTGCCGCCGGCATGCGTACGCGCAGGCGTCGCGGCCGTCGACTGAACCGCCGATCCGCCTGAGCGCGACGGCCCGTTGATTACAGTGAGAGCCGGTCGGGGAGAACGACCGGACTGGATCGGACATGACGCACTACGACCTCGCGAAGATGCGGGAGAACTACACCCTGGCCGGGCTCGACGAGTCCGACCTGGCCGACACCTGGCTCGCCCAGTTCGAGCGCTGGCTGGGCCAGGCGATCGATGGGGGTGTCACCGAACCCAACGCGATGGTGCTGTCGACGGCGACCAAGGGCGGGCTGCCGTCCGGCCGGACGGTACTGGCGAAGGCCGTCGATGCGGCGGGCGTGGTCTTCTACACCAACTACACCTCGGCCAAGAGTCACGACCTCGAGGACAATCCCTTCGCCGCAGCGACTTTCCCGTGGTACGAGCTGCAGCGGCAGGTCCACGTGCGGGGGCGTGTGCACCGGGTGAACGAGGCCACGTCGCTCGCGTACTGGCGGCAGCGGCCGCGGGCGTCGCAGATCGGTGCCTGGAGCAGCCCGCAATCCGCGGTGGTCGGCGGCCGGTCCGAACTCGGCCGGCTGCAGCAGCACATCGAAGATCAGTTCAGTGCTGCTGGTACCGCTGTTCCTGGCCACCCGGCCGGCGACATCCCGTTGCCCCCGCACTGGGGAGGCTGGCGCATCGAACCCGTCACCGTCGAGTTCTGGCAGGGCCGCAGCGGCCGGATGCACGACCGCCTGCAGTACCGGCTGATCAGTGACCATGCCGTCGACGACCGTTGGGTCGTCGAGCGGCTGGCACCGTGACGGGCGGCAAGCAGCAACGAAACGCACCCCGGGCCAACAAGTCGCGCGCTG
>CAXSEW010000381.1:0-4802 GCA_964236185.1 uncultured Nakamurella sp.
GGCCAACATGGAGCTGTACATCACGCTGCGGGACCGGTCCAAGGCGTTCCGCGCGGACCCGGAGGTGCAGGAGGCGCTGGCCGTCGCCGAGGTGGCCGAGCTGAGCCGGCCGACGCTGAACGACGGCGAGTCCTATGACGACCTGCTGGCCGACCGGTCCAGTTTCGAGGACTACGACCTGGAGACCGCACGGACTCGCGGGTACGGCTTCGCCCGCATCCAGCGGCTGGCGCTCGAGCACCTGCTGGGCGTGCGCTGACCTTTGCCGCCCAGGTGCGGGCGCGGCGTCGGCCGGGTGGCCCACGCCGCACAGCTCAGGCCTCGCAGTCCAGCGCGGACGGGGGGATACTGGGCAGGTGTCCACTCCGTTGATCCCGCCGCCGAGTGCGCGTCAGGAAGCGTGGGACACCGCAGCCACTCTGGCTTCGCAGGGTCTCGAGCTGCCCACGATCGTGTCCAAGGTGCTGTACGCAGCCAGCCCGCGCATCGACCAGGAAGCGGCCAAGGCGGTTCCGGCTCGGGGCCGGACGTTCTGGGTCACCATGGCAACGGCATTGGTCTGGGTGGTCGCGGTCTACGTCACCTTCGTGGTCTTCGAGTCCGCAGGCACCCACGCGGTCCCCGCCCTGAAGATGGCCATCTACTTCGGTGTCGCGGTGTGGGCCCTCGGGTTCGGCATTCTCGCCGCCAATCACAAGGTGCGCGAACGGCGGACCAGAGTGGGGACGGCCAAGCGAGCTGCTTTGGAAAGCCTCGCTCAGGATGCGGCGCAACATGTTTGGTCTTCGGAGGTGCCGGGGAACTGGCAGCCGCTGGGTCCGGCGCCCAGCTGGTCCACCAATGATGCCGACCTCCCCGGCGCCTGGCTCCGCAGATTCGGTGCTGCCCCAGGGGCGGTGGCCGGTGTGCTGGTCGACGGAAGTGCGGCAGCGCTACGCAGCGCGGTGCGCCTGCATCCGGGAGTTCCGGTGGCGCTGTTCGTCCGCGAGCCGGGAACTTTCAGCGACGAGACGCGGGAGCTGGCGGAAGCGGCCGGCACTGCGCTATTCGTGATCGGGCGGGCCGGCCCGGTGCCGATGAGCCCGGTGGCATCAGCAGCGTTGGCCGCTTACCAGCGGGCCAGCTCCGGCAGCCCCGCGGACGTGATGGGCAGAGCCCGATCACGAGCGGCCGCGAGCATCTCCGGACACTGACCGCAACTAAACTCGTCCGGGTCCTCGCGCGGGCGGGGGACCGACTCCCGCGCGATGGGCCGGATACTCGACGACCAACGCTCAGCTGTCGAGGGAAGCGCTCCCTGCGCCACGGGACCGGTAGGCGCGCACAGCAGCGAGGTTGCTGCAGGTCAGGTCGCAGTAGCGCTTGGAACGGTTGCGGGACAGATCCACCAGCACATCGTCGCAATCACTGTTCGCGCAGATGCGGAGCCGGCTCAGTTCATCCGCCCGGATGACATCGACCATCGCCATCGCGGCCTCGACCGCCATCCGGGAGGCCAGTGGGGCTTCGCTCGGCGTGGCGTGCAAGTGGTAGTCGAACCGGTCGTGCCGGACGAGTTGGGGAAGTGCCCGGAATTCGGCCAGCAATTCGTTGACCAAGGTGACGACGCCCTCCCGCTCCAGCGCCCACAATCGGCGCAGGCGTGGGCGAAGTCGTTGTACAGCGGCAAGTTCGGCATTGTCCCGGGTCCGTGATCCGGTCCAGCCCCAGTCGTCGACGAAGGCGTCGAGGGCAGCGGGATCCGGCAGTCGCTCGACGTCGCCGTCGGTGTTGACCCACGCCGCCGCCGCTGCCAGCGCAACCTCGGTGTCATGAGTGAAGAGCATGTTGACTCCTGACAGGTAGCAGCGTTAGTGTCATTAGCGTACGTGAAACACGCTAGTGACGAGTGAAGTGAGGGTCTGATGGCGGAAACAGGACGCGGCGTAGGCGCCGGAACGGGATTGGCCTTGCTGTCCGCGGCGTCGTTCGGGTCGTCGGGAACGTTCGGCGGTTCGCTGATCGCCGCCGGCTGGACACCGGCACTGGTGGTGGTGATTCGGATCGCACTGGGTGGTGCGCTGCTTGCTGTCCCCGCCGCCTTTGCTCTCCGCGGCCGGTGGAGCCTGGTCTGGGCGGCTCGCCGGATGACCCTGGTGTACGGCGTCTTCGCGGTCGCCGGCGCCCAGCTCTTCTACTTCAATGCGGTCCAGCGACTGTCCGTCGGCGTCGCCCTGATGCTCGAGTACCTCGGGGTGATCCTGGTGGTCGGGTGGATGTGGGCGCGTCACGGCCGCACGCCACAACGGTTGACGATCGTCGGTTCCGGGCTGGCGCTGCTGGGTCTGGCGTTGGTGCTGGACCTGCTGGGTGGTGCACACCTCGATCCGGTCGGTGTGCTGTGGGGACTCGGGGCGGCGGTGGGCCTCGCGGTGTTCTTCGTGGTGTCGGCCCGGGAGCAGGAGGCCCTGCCGCCCGTTGCCATGGCGGGCCTCGGCATGGGCGTCGGCGCGGTGGTACTGCTGGTTGTCGGCGGCATCGGGGTGCTGCCCTTCGCCTCGGGGGCGTCCAGCGTGATGCTCGGCGGTGCCAGGCTGCCGTGGTTCGTGCCGATCGCGGGGTTGGCTGTCATCGCTGCCGCGCTGGCCTATGCGGTCGGGGTGACCGCCGCTCGGGTGCTCGGTGCGACGCTGGCCTCGTTCATCGGGTTGACCGAGGTGTTGTTCGCGGTGTTGTTCGCCTGGTTGCTGCTCGATCAGTTGCCCACCGGCATCCAGATCGCCGGCGGCGCCTTGATCATCGGCGGGGTCTGCCTGGTGCGGGTGGACGAGCTGCACCGCGACCGTCGCCAGTCGGCTGCGGTCACCGTCTACGCCGACTGAGGTGACCGCGCGGTCGCTCTCACTCGTCGAGCGGTCGGCCGAGGCGAGATGCACCCGGTCGATGGAAGACTCTCCGGTGGTCGAGTCGCCGTCCGCTGGGGTGCGACCGGGCAGGTGCTCACCGTCGATCGACAGGCCGGAGTGGTCAATGACAGACATCTTGGTGTTCCTGGTGGCTGGTGTAGCCCTGGTCTTGATCGTCGAGGCGGTCGCCGAGAAGACCTCGTTGCCAGCCGCCGCCCTGCTGACGGTGGCCGGCCTGGTCTACGCGGTGCTGCCCGGCACCAACATCGAACTCGATCCGCACGTCATCCTGACGTTCATCCTGCCGCCGCTGCTCTACAGCGCCGCACTGAATTCTTCGCTGTTGGCGATCCGGAAGAACCTCCGCCCCGTGGTCAGCCTGTCGGTGTTCCTGGTATTGGTCACTGCGCTCCTCGTCGGTATCGGTGTCCACCTGGTGGTGCCATCGATCACCCTCGCCGCCGGTATCGCCCTCGGCGCCGCGGTCGCGCCGCCGGATCCGGTGGCGGCGCTGGCCATCGGCCGCCGGGCAAAGCTGCCGCCGCGACTGATCACCTTGATCGAGGGGGAGGGTTTGCTGAACGACGCCACCGCCCTGACCACGTTCACCGTGGCGGTCGCCGCTGCGGTGAGCGGTGGCTTCTCGGCGCCGGCCTTTGCGCTGAAGTTCCTGGTCGCCTCCGCGGGCGGAGTGGCAGTGGGGATCATCATCGCGCTGGTGGTTCGTCTGCTGCGATCCCGGGTGACCGAACCCCTGGTGGTCAACTCGATCTCGCTGGTGACGCCATTCGCGGCGTATCTGGTCGGCGAGGAAGTTCACGTCTCGGGGGTGCTGGCGGTCGTCGTGGCTGGTCTGGTCGTCGGCCACGATTCGCCCCGGTTCTCCTCCGGCCCCAGCCGGTTGCAGTCGACAGCGGTGTGGCGGTTGATCGATTTCTTGTTGGAGGGCTTCGTCTTCCTGCTGATCGGGCAGCAGTTGCCGACCGTGCTCGATGGACTCAACTCCTACTCCACGTCCACGATCGTCGCTGCCGTCGCTATCAGTCTGGTCATCGTGCTGCTCTTCCGTCCGCTCTGGCTGAGCGTGACGCAACTGCTGCCGCGGCGGCTGCACACCCGGTTGGGCGGCGGTGGGGGACTGGATGACGGCCGACTCAACGGTCGCGAGGTGGTGATCCTGACGTGGGCCGGCACCCGGGGCGTCATCACGTTGGCGGCCATCTTCTCGCTACCCCTGACCGTCGATGGCGGTCTTCCATTCCCGGGCCGGGACCTGTTGCAACTCTGCGCCTATGTGGTCGTGCTGGTGACGCTGGTCGGTCAGGGCCTGATCTTCGCGCCGGTCGTCCGGGCCACCGGGCTGCGGGCCGACGCTGCCAGCGAGGCGGCCGCACGCAACGAGGTACGGCTCGCCGCCGCGCGGGCCGGCCTGGACAGATTGGTGCAGCTGGAGGAGGGCGGCGCTGTCGGGCAGGACGCAGCGCACGCACTTCGTCTCAACCTGGAGCATCGGGTCGAGCGTTACCAACACCGGCTGGACGTCCTGGGCGACGCCGAGAACGGCGAGATACCGACATCGCCGCAGTACGAGTCCGCCCTGGGTGCCCGCCGCGCCGTCATCGAGGCGCAGCGTGAGGAGCTGCTCCGTCGCCGCGATGCCGGTCAGCTGACCGATGCCGGCTTGCGGATACTCGAGCGCGAGTTGGACCTCGAGGAGATCACCCTGCCGCGGCGGGACGAGCCCTGACGTGCGACGAGCGCTGGTGCCGACGTCACCTATTCCACCGTCTCGCCCGGATCATCAGCTTCATCCGGCTCGCGTTCCTTGCGGCGCAGTAGATACGCGGTGATGCCCAGCACCAGAACCAGCGCGCCGAGGACGGCAATCTCCCGGACCGAGTCGGAGAACTCCTGGCC
>CAXSEW010000382.1:0-4795 GCA_964236185.1 uncultured Nakamurella sp.
AACGCGGTCCGGCACGCCCGGTCCACCATGTGCTCGACCTGGGAGGCGTCGGCAATGGTCTGGATGTAGGCGGCCCCGACGTCCTTGTAGACGCTGTGCAGGTCCACTTCCTGGTAGTAGTTGCCGCCCATAGCGCTCAGCGCGGTCTGCCCGAGGACCGCGACCACCGGCACCCGGTCCAGCAGGGCGTCGTAGATCCCGTTGAGGGCGTGCAACGCCCCGGGACCGCCGGTCACGATGCAACACCCCAGAACGCTCCCGCCATATTTCACGTCCGCTGTCGCGGCGAACCCGGCTGTCTCCTCGTGGCGGACCTGGATGAACTCGAAGTCCTCGTGCCGCCGGCTCAACGCGACCATCACCCCGCCGATGCCGTCACCGGGATAGCCGTAAACCCGGTGCACCCCCCACGTCCGCAACCGTTCCACGATGTGCTCTGCGACGTTCATTCGACCTCCTGATCGGGCGTTGCTGTGGCTGCTGAAAGCTCGGCCGCGAACGCGGCGGGATGTGACGGGATGTGACGGGGTCAGAGCAGGTGCTGGTCGTGGGCGTCACGCTGCAGCCCTTCCCGAAAGGCCGGGTGCGCCAACCCGATCAGGGCTTGGGCCCGTTCGGTGGACGACTTGCCCTGCAGGTTGATCACGCCGTACTCGGTGACGACGTAGTGGACGTCGTTGCGCGGGGTGGTCACCGGTCCGGACAGGCGTGGCACGATTTTGCTGATCGTGTCGTCCTTCGTGGTGGAGGCGAAGGCGATAAAGGATTTGCCGCCGCGGGAGGCGTACGCGCCGCGGATGAAGTCCAGCTGGCCGCCGGAGGCGCTGAATTGGTGGCCGCCCAGGTATTCACTGTTGCAGGCGCCGGTCAGGTCCATTTCGATGGTGGAATTGATGGAGATGACATCGTCGTTGCGGGCGATCACCGCGGGATCGTTGACGTAGTCCACCGGCCAGGACTCCAGCGCCTGGTTGTCATCGAGGAACTCATAGAAGTCGGCGTCGCCCATGGCGAAGGTGAACAGGGCTTTGCCGGGGTTGATCACCTTGCGGCGTCCGTTGGCGGCGCCGGAGCGGATGAGGGCGGCAGCGCCGGGGCCGAGGAACTCTGAATGAACGCCCAGGTCCACCCGGCCGGTGAGTTCCTTACACACCGCGTCGGGTAGGCCGCCGACGCCGACCTGCAGGGTCGCCCCGTCCGGGACCAGCTCGGCGATCAGCTTGGCGGCGACGCGTTCGGCCGGGTGCGCGGCGCGCGGCGCGAGGGACGGCAGTTCGCTGGTGTGTTCCACGACGACGTCGACCTCGGAGATGTGCAACCCGGATTGGCCGAACACACGGGGCATGTTCGGGTTGACCTCGACCACCAGCCGCCGGGCGAACCGGGCGACCTGGCTGGTGTAGTCGTTGTTGGTGCCGAAGGTGAAGTACCCGTGGGTGTCCATCGGCGAGACCATCACGATGAACGTGTCGACCGGGATGTTTTCTTTGAAGGCGCGCACGGACTGGCCGAAGGAGGTGGGCACGAAGAAGACGACTTTGCGGCCGCCGTCAGCCAGGCCCTGCTGGATCAGCTCGCGTTCAGCTTTCTGCAGGAACATCGAGTACGGGCGGATGCGGCCCATCAGGTCGTACTGCAACAGGGAGGCCCGCATCGGCGCCTCGGCGTGGTAGTAGTACACCTTGACGTCGTCGACCTCGCCGGCGCGGGCGCGGTCCGCTAAAGCCTGCATGAGGGCCGGCGGTTGCCCGGCTGCCTGACCCACCGCGACGGTGCTGTGACTCTCGATCCCCTCCACGGCACTACCGGGGTCGGTGAGCTTCTCGCTGTACATCACGTCGACGCCGCGGTGCTCAGCACGCGCGGGGCGGTGAGTTGCGGTGCGTGATTCGGTGGCGGTCATCAGTAGTTCGCCGCCTCGGCGGGGGAGCCGTCCCGCTTGTAGATCAGCATCGTCCGCTCGAAGGTCATCACCACATCCTCGTGCTGGTTGCGCCCGGTCGTCGCCACGGTGACGATGCCCTGGCTGGGGCGGCTCTTCGATTCCCGTTTGTCCAGGACCGTGCTCTCGGCATAAAGGGTGTCACCGGCGAACACCGGATGGGTCGCGCGGACCTTGTCCCAGCCGAGGTTGGCGACGACCTTGGCGCTGACGGTGCTCACGGTCATCCCGGTGAGCACGGATATCGTCAGGGTGGAATCCACCAGCGGCTTTTTCCACTCCGTGTGCGCGGCGAACGCCGCGTCGAAGTGCAGGGGCTGGGTGTTCATCGTCAACAGCGTCATCCACGTGTTGTCGGTTTGCAGCACGGTGCGGCCGGGGCGGTGTTCGAAAATGTCACCCACCACGAAGTCTTCATAAAACAGGCCCGAGGTTTCGCGGTAGCGGTGCGGCGCGATCTCGCGTAGTTGGCCGGGTATCTGGTCCATGCCGGTGAGCTCCTCATTTCAGACGGTCAGGTGGGGTGGATAGAACGCGTCGCAGCTGTGATTGCGACGTTCAGGAGGTGTGTTCGAGGATGCGGCGGGCCCGGCGGGCGACGGCGGCATCCACCATCTGCCCGTCGACGGTGCCCACCCCGGCCGCCGCGGTTTTGAGGACCTGGTGGGCCCAATCGATCTGCTGGTCGGTGGGGCTGAACGCGGTGTTGATCGGGGCGACTTGCCCCGGGTGGATCGCCGCCTTCGCGGTGCACCCGAGGCCGCGGGCCCTGATGACCTCGTCCTGCAATCCCGCCGTGTTTGCGATGTCGAAATAGGGGGAGTCCACGACCGGCACACCAGCGGCGGCCGCAGCTACTATCACCGCCGCTCGAGCGCCTGCCAGATTGTCCCACCCGGGGTCGGCTCCCAGGTCGGCCGCGAGGTCGGCGGCGCCGATCATGACCGCCGCCACGTTGCGGGTGTTGGCCAGGATGTGGGTGAGGTCGCGCACCCCGCGCGCGGACTCCACCAGCGGGACCAGCTGCGTGGCCGCGCCCGCCGTGTCCAACAAGGCCCGCACAACATCCAGGACCCCGGCGGACTCGGCCTTGGGGATGACCAGGACGGCGGGCACCACGGCAGCTGTCAGCAGGGCGTCCATGTCGCGCAACCCGGCCGCGGTGCTCAGGGCGTTGATCCGCACCGCCCGAAGGACGCCGTCCTGCGGAGTTCGAAGGTGCGCCAGCACGGCGGCTCGAGCGTGGTCCTTCTCTGCTGGGGCGACCGCGTCCTCCAGGTCGTAGATGACGGCGTCGGCGCCCGCCTGGGCTGCCCCGCCGAACTGGCTGGTTTTGTCCCCGGCGGTGAACAGCCAGCTGCGTGCCGCCCGCAGCTGAGAGTCGGTCGGTGCGCTGCTCCGGTTTTCGGTGGACATCACAGAGATCACCAATCAGTTTGGGATTCGTCGGGTACTTTACTCAGCTCGCGGATTGCGCTTGTGGCTGGCAGGAAGAAATACGCGCGTTTATCCCGCAGATGGCTGCCGGCAATGACGAAATACCTGTCGATGCCGTAGGGGGCCGGGTCGATACAGGTTCGCTCAAAGCCGGTTGCCGCCGCGTTCCACGTGTCCGAGGAGGCGCTGCGGTCGTGGCCGCCGCGTCGCCATAGGTCCGTGAACGGCGGGGCCACGTGTTCCCGAAATTCCCGGCGATCAGTAAGAGTTACCAAGGGATCGCGGCGTAGGCGGCGGTCCCAACCCGGGTCGGCTTTATCCAGCGATTGAAACGCTAGCACGACCGCCGCGGCCAGCACCTCGCGCCCCGGGCCAAGCACACCGGCCCGTATGCTGCCGCCTGCACCGCCGATGAACCGGGCGATTGAAAAAATAGCGCCGGATCAGTACACGAGTTCCGGCCACCACCACCGGGAGCACTGCATGTCGACGCGCACCCCCCGCCGAAGCGGCTCGCTGGACGCCTCGTCGGGCGACGATTAACCAGGGACCGCTTACGACGAAGGTGGACACCCCACCCACCGCTCAGGTTCGACAACAATTCGGGAAAGGAAATGGCGTGCGCGATTCAAGTGGTCCGACCCACATTCAGAAACTGGCGGCGTGGGCGCACCGCGCCAGTTACAACCGGCTCTCCGATGCGTCCAGGAGGCAGGCGTCCACGCACGTCCTTGACTCCGTTGGCTGTTGCATCGCCGCGCTCGGCGGCCAACCAGTCAATGCCATGCGGTCGGTGATCGCCGACCAAGCCGAACCGGGCCCGGTGGCGCTGCTCGGCGGCGGCTCGTCGAGCCTGACCTACGCGGCGATGTGGCACACCGCGCTAGTTCGGTACATAGATTTCATGGACAACTTCCTGGCCGCTCGGGAAACCTGTCACACCGCGGACAACTTCGGCGCCGTCCTGACCGCTGCTGTGCACACCGGTGCCAGCGGTAAAGATCTCGTCACCGCCCTCGCCGTCGCCTACACCGCACAGTCCCGCTACGTGGACCACGGCACCTTCATGGAACGTGGCCTGGACCACACCGCCCAGCTGGGGTTGTCCATCCCGGCCGCCGTCGGCCCTGTGCTGGGACTCACCCAAGCGCAGACCGCGCACGCAGCAGCCATAGCTGCGGTCAGTAACGCCTCCTACGCGAACGTCCGGGCAAAGCCGCTGTCGCAGTGGAAGGGGCTGGCCTCGAGCCAGTCGGCGATGGGCGCCGTGCACGCTGTTCTGCTCGCCCGCGCCGGCGTCCAGGGGCCGCTGCAGCTGGTCGAGGGCGTCAACGGCATCAACCACCTGCTGGGATCGGACATCGACATCGACTGGGCGAACGAGGGGTACGAGGGGATCGCCACTAGCACCATCAA